>NZ_PNGD01000007.1:0-137514 GCF_002871495.1 Streptococcus sp. UMB0029 | reverse complement strand
TTAGATCCTGGTTCTGCACTTACTTCAACTGGTGTCTTAGTTCCTGCTTTATCTGTTAGATCTGTGTTGATTTCTGGTTTAGATGGAGCTTTTGTATCTGCTGTTGCTTTTTCTGGTGTACTTGGTTGTGATACATTTCCTGCTGGATCTGTTGCTTTCGCTGTTACGTCTCCTGCTGGAAGTTCTACTGTTGGTGTGATTGTTGCTTTTCCGTCTTTTCCTGCTACACCTTCACCAATCTTGTTACCATCTTTATCAAATAACTCAACTTTAGATCCTGGTTCTGCACTTACTTCAACTGGTGTCTTAGTTCCTGCTTTATCTGTTAGATCTGTTTTGATTTCTGGTTTAGCTGGTGCTTTTGTATCTGGTGCTGAACTTGGGGCTTTAACCGTTACTTTAACTGGAACTTCTTCTTTAGATCCATCTGGGTATGTTACAACTACTGTAGCATCTTTTTCACCTGGTGTTGTTGTGTCTACTGGACTCTTGAAGGCTACTTTTGTACCCTTAGGAAGATCTTTAACATTTCCAATTGAATCTTCTGCTTTTGGTGTTGTTCCTTTGTTTACAGTTTGTGGTTTAGCTGTTGGTGTATTCTTATCTGCATCTGTTGGTTTTTTAGTTACAAATTCTGATAAAGGTTTTTTATCTTTTGAACCATCAGCATATGTCACAACTACATTATCATCAGCATCTCTAGTAATTGATTGAATACGTGAAGGTTGTTCTTGTGCATCCACTAATGAACCTTTTTTATCAGCTAAACGTGCGTCTGGATTGTTTTGAGAATATTCAAGTTTAACCTTCTCTTTAATTTTTTCAAACTCTTTATCAGTAACATTGTTAACATCTGATACAACTACTTTGTCAGCTTCTGCTGGAGTTTTAATATCATATTTTTGAGTTTGAGGTTTAAGAATTACATTAACTGCAGTTGGGTCAGTAGCATCTCTACCATTTCCTCTTGCGTCTGCACCATCTTTGTCGATAGCTTTTACAAAACGCCATCCTAATGGAGTTCCTCCATTTTGAATCGCAGCTTCAAATTTTTCTTTTGTAAATTTCCCTTCGGGTGCTGGAGTACCTGTGTATGTGATAACAGCTGGATTTTCTGCTGTCGCTGTTGTTTCAGTAGTGAATTTATTCGCAGTGAATCCATATTCTGTATTTTGTTTATTAGTTTCTCCCGCTACATCTTGGAATGATTGGTTAGAACCTCTTCTTAACTCAGCACTTGCAAGTTTGCCACTATCATCTTTGATTTTAATATCAAAAGAATTCACTTCTGATGCGTAAACATAGACCTCTTTCTTATTAGGTGCTGGATCTGAATATTGAATTTCTACAGTTGGTTTTTCATTTGTACGTACAAATTCTGATAATGGTTTTTTATCTTGAGAACCATCTTTATAAGTAACTACTAAATCATTTCCTACCTTCTCGATAGTTTTAATTTTAGCATCCTTATCCTCAACATTCTTACCTTGATCTTTTGCTAAGTTTGCATCATTATTAGTCTTAGAAAATTCAATTTTAAGTTTTTCTTTTACTTTTTCAAATTCTGCATCTGTTACTGCAGCTGGATCTGCTACAACAACTTTTTCAGTTTCTGCTGGTATTGCAATATCATATTTTTGAGTTTGTGGCTTAAGTATGACACGGAATGAACCTGGGTCAGTTGCATTTGAAGAACCTACTGCTTTATTTTCGATAGATGCTCCATCAGCATCAGTTGCAGTTGCATAACGCCAGCCTAGAACCATACCTTCTGGATTTTCACCTTTAGTTGCTGCATCTAGTTTATCTTGTGATAAACCATCTGTCGCTGCTGGTGTACCCCTATAAGTGATGACTGCTGGTGCATCTGCTGTTGCTGGTGTTTCAGCAGAGATAACATTTGCTTTAAATCCATATTGAGTATTGATGGTATTTGCTTCACCTTCAACTGGCTTAAATGGTTGGTTTCCTCCACCATTTACAATTGCGCTTGTGATTTTCCCACTATCATCTTTGAATTTGATATCAAATGAGTTTTCTTCTCCACCATATACATAGACTTCTTTAGTAGCCTTATCTGAATACGGAATTTCTACTGTTGGAGCTACTGCTGGCGCTGCTGGAGTTGCTGGCGCTACTGGAGTCGCTGGCGCTGTTGGAGTTGTTGGTGCTGAACTTGGGGCTTTAACCGTTACTTTAACTGGAACTTCTTCTTTAGATCCATCTGGGTATGTTACAACTACTGTCGCATCTTTTTCACCTGGTGTCGCTGTGTCTACTGGAGCTTTGAAGGCTACTTTTGTACCCTTAGGAAGATCTTTTACATTTCCAATTGAATCTTCTGCTTTTGGTGTTGTTCCTTTGTTTACAGTTTGTGGTTTAGCTGTTGGTGTGTTCTTATCTGCATCTGTTGGTGCTGGATTTACTAGATATGCTGCTGCAATCTTATCTTTTGATCCATCAGGATAAGTGATAGTAAGATTTCCTTTTTCATCCACACTGTATTGTGAATCTGCTGGAAGACTTGGGTTAGCAGTTTTCACTGCTTCGATAATCTTATTCTTTTCAGTTTCACTAACGCCGTTAGAATCTGCAATATCTACTTTTGTACCTGCAACTGGTTCATATTTCTTAGCTGTCTCAAGAACATTTACTATAAGTGCTCTGTATATCGTTGTTGGTTTATCTCGATTCTTCGCATGAAAAACAACCTCAGTTGTTCCTGCTGGCTGGTCCATTGCAACAGTACCACTATACTTAGCATCACGTTGTCTAATCGTAGCTCCATTTGAAGATCCTAGGTACCCCCCTGATGGCACTACACCTTTAATAGCTGTCGGATTTTTCTCAACCGAAAATTTCTCTAAAGCTGTAGCTTGAGCTACAACATCAATATCAATGTTATCGCCAGGATATACTGTAATCTCTGACCTACTTACCAATAGTCTAGTATCATTATTACCAGTCACACCACCATCCTTAACAGTTACTGGTGATGCTGTAACCGTAATCGGTGCACTCTTAGCTGACTCTTTACCACCTGCTGGTGTTGAAGTAGCTGTAATCTCTCCTGCTGGAAGACTGTTAGTAGGGTGAACAGTTGCTACACCTTGATCGTTAGCTACAGCTTCACCAATCACAACACCATCTGTGTTGTAAAGCTTAACAGTTGAACCTGCTGGTGCTTTAACTGTCACATCAGCCGGCGTACTTGCTTTACCTGCCAAATCGTTGACAATTTCTGGACCACTAGTTGTTGGTGTTTCTGGTTGTGGAGTAACTGCCGCTGGAGTCTCTTCTTTTGGTGTTTCTGGTTGTGGAGTAACTGCCGCTGGAGTTGCTTCTACAGCAGCACTTACTTCTGATGTTTTACCATTTTTGGTAGCTGTCGCTGCTACAATACCGGCTGGAATGTTTACTGTTGGAGTGATGCTTGCTACACCTTGGTCGTTCGCAACGGCTGTACCAAGCTTAGTGCCATCATGGGCGAACAAGGAAACTGTAGACCCCGCTTCTGCTTTCACTTCAACCGGAGTTTTAGTATTAGCCTTACCTGTTAGACTTGTCGTGATAACTGGCTTAGCTGGTGCTACTGCTTCTTTTTCAACGATTACTTTTACAGGAACTTCTTTTGTAGATGTATCCGGGTAAGTTACAACTACTGTTGCTTGTTTTTCACCTGGAGTTTGTGTATCAACTGCATTCTTGTACTTAACTGTTGTTCCTTTTGGAAGAGTGTCTAAGTTTCCAATTGATTTTGTCGCATCTGGTTTTTGACCAACTTTTACAGTTTGATCTTTCGCTGTTGGTTCAGGGGAAACATCAGACTGCCACATTTTCACAGGGTTAGTTGCAATGTTGGCGAAAGCTGCATTGGCACCTGCAGTGGCGCTACGCATCATACCAAACACAACCTTCATATCTTTCAACTGTTCGTTAGATGTTGTTGCAGGAACTTCAGTTCTAAAACTCCATGCATAGGCATCATACCCATCACCACCTGTAGTCGAACGATCCACAATCAAACGTTTGTCATTCAAGGCAACATTATTCAATAACTCTTTAGTTCTCGGAGAAGAATTAGACGCCGCACTCTTGAAATATCTGTCCTCCTGACCGGCAAGTTTTTCTATAGAACGACCATAGAGATTACTTTCCCAACCAGAAGCCAGAGCAAAGGTATCTTTTTTGTCTAATGGTAATCCAGCAGCTGTATCTGGTGCTGGATTTTCAAACGTTACAGAACTACTCAACGCTGAACCATCAGGTTTTATACGTTCAAGTTTTTTAGTTTTAGGATTTAATTTACCTTGGATTGGAGAGTTATATTTTGCACGTGTAATACTAGTTGGCATATTAACTTCTGCAGGAATTTGGATGAAATTTCGATACACCTCTCCTCCATCTGTATTATACGTATTAGATAGATTTTCTGCATGATCATTATAAAAGACAAGCCAATCTAATGAAGTAATCTTCCCACTAGCGTCTTTATTATATTTAACTTTATAATTTGTAACTCTAGAAACTGCATTAACAGCGTCATCTTTAGACGTGGCTTTATTAACATCATTAAGGATATAGGTATCACTATGACCATTTGCGGCTGCATTTGTACCTTCTGAATAAGCAACTTCCGCTCTAAATGCATTATTTTTATCTAATGCTTTACCGTTACGTGGGTCATTAGATCCTGTGTTTTCGATTGAGTTAGATTCTGATTTTTTCTCAGTGTTTTCTGCTTTTTTACCTACAGTTGGTTGTCCGTTAGTAGTATCTACTGCTGGAGTTTCTTTTTTCTCTACAGGTTTATTTTTTAATTTAGTGTTCGCTGTAGTTACAAGTTTATTGTAAGCTTTTTTTATTTCGTCTTGAGTTGTTGCGTTTGCTAATGTAGCTTTTGCAGCTTCTAAGTCAGCTTTTAATACTGCAACACTCTCTTCTGTTTTGCTTTCGTATGTTCCGTTAGCTAATTTTGCTTCGATTTCTGCAATGTAGTTTTCTAGTTTAGTTTTGTCTAAAGCTTTAACTTCTTTTGCAGTTTCTCCATCAAGTTTTGCTGCTACAGCTGGTGTTCCAGCAACTTCTGGCTTGATTTCTGCTACAACAGCAGGCGCATTATAAGTCTTGCCATCCCCATTCGATGTAGGGTTAACATCCCCAGTAGTACACATACACATACACATACACATACACATACACATACACATACACATACATTCAACATTATAATTTATATAATCAGATTTGTCAATTATATTAATTATTTTTTATTATTTTCCATTATTTTCAGAAAATTCTAGGATTTAAAGCATTCACTATATTGTAATATTGCAATAAAAATAAAATCCCTCTTTTCTTCAAAACTATGATAAATGCCATTTTTCGAATACTTATAAAGAATATATTGATTTTACCTACAGCTAGCTCTTTCCTTTTGAGCGTCAAAAAGTAGAGAACTATGAAAGTAAGCTTATCAGATACCAATACTCTTCGAAAATCTCTTCAAACCACGTCAGTGTCGCCTTACCGTACTCAAGTACAGCTTACGGCTAGCTTCCTAGTTTGCTTTTTGATTTTTATTGAGTATAAGAACCTGCATTTGTTATTCTTCAAAAAAAGCTCTATACTATCTGGAGTTCAGGAATTCCTGCTACAGATAGTACAGAGCTCAAACAACAGTTACACAAGGGTGACTGCTTTTCTATTCTTGCATGGTGTAACCAACACCACGAACGGTTTTAATGTAGCTTTTCTGACCTTTTACATCAAGCTTGCTACGTAGATAACGGATATAGACATCCACGATATTGGTTTCGGTCGCACTTTCATACTTCCAGACACTTTCCAACAATTGCTCACGAGTCAGAACTTTCTTGCTTCCCATAAGAGTAGCCAAAAGGTCATACTCACGGCGTGTTAGAGCAATCATCTCCTCGCCACGATAAACGGTATGATGTTCTACATCCATACGCAGATTGCGGTAAGACGTTGGAACCTTCATCTGACTACAGTGTTGGTCGATGAAGTCCCGACCTCGGAAAATAGCTGAAATACGAGCTACCAAATTCTCAATAATGACTGGCTTATAGATGTAAGAAACGGCAAAGCGTTGGATTGTCTCAATCTGATCTTGCAATTCTTCGCGATGATCCAAGACCATGATAACTGAGGCTGGCTTAGTCCGACTCAGCTTATCTGCAAAATCCTGGGCTGTCATATCCCCCAGATGAGCATTCAATAAAATCAAGTCATAGTCTGTCTGAAGAGCCATGGAGAGGGCTTTTTGCCCCTCCTCAACCTGATCAACTCGGTATTGCTCTTTTTGGAGTTCCAAACTTAAAAAATGAGCTAGATTTCGTTCTTTCTCAAGTAATAAAATCCGTTTCCCCATGGCAGACCTACTTATTTTTCGTCATACCAAGAGTAGTGGAATGTTCCTTCTTTGTCTTTACGTTGGTAAGTGTGGGCACCAAAGTAGTCACGTTGTGCTTGGATCAAGTTAGCTGGAAGGTCAGCTGAACGGTAGCTATCAAAGTAAGTAATAGCTGCTGAGAAGGTTGGTACTGGTACACCAGCTTGAACCGCAAGAGCTACGATATCACGCACTGCTTGTTGGTACTTAGCAGTAACATCCAAGAAGTATTCATCCAAAAGAAGGTTAGCAAGATCTGCATCACGGTTGTAAGCATCTGTAATCTTTTGCAAGAAACGAGAACGGATGATACAGCCATCACGCCAGATAGAGGCGATGTCTGCAAATGGCAAGTTCCAGTTGTTTTCTTTAGAAGCTACACGCAATTGAGCAAAACCTTGTGCGTATGAAATGATTTTTGAAAAGTAAAGAGCTTGACGGATTTTTTCAATCAACTCAGCCTTGTCCCCTTCAAATTTGAAGTCAGCTGGTTTTGGAAGGACCTTGCTAGCATGCACACGTTCTTCTTTGTAAGTTGAAATGTAACGGGCAAATACCGACTCAGTGATGAGTGACAATGGCACACCAAGGTCAAGTGATGATTGGCTAGTCCATTTACCAGTTCCCTTGTTACCTGCAGCATCAAGGATGTAATCTACGATTGGTCCATCTTGACCTTCGTCGTCTTTACGGCTCAAGATATCAGCTGTAATTTCGATCAAGTAGCTGTCCAATTCACCCTTGTTCCACTCAGTAAAGATTTCAGCCATATCTTCTGCAGAAAGGCCTAGCAAGTGTTGCATCAAGTCATAGCTTTCTGCGATCAATTGCATATCACCATACTCGATACCATTGTGAACCATTTTCACATAGTGACCAGCTCCATCAGGACCGATGTAAGTCACACATGGTTTGCCATCTTCTGGTGCTTTAGCTGAGATTTCTTCAAGAACGTCCGCAACCAATTCGTAGGCTTCTTTTTGTCCACCAGGCATGATAGAAGGACCTTCAAGGGCACCTTTTTCACCACCAGAAACCCCAGTACCGATAAAGTTGATACCTGAGTTTGCCAATTCTTCATTACGACGGATGGTATCTTTGTAGAAAGTGTTTCCGCCGTCAATCAAGATATCACCCTTGTCAAGGTGTGGAAGAAGGGCTTGAATAGTAGCATCTGTACCAGGTCCAGCTTGAACCATGAGCATGATACGACGAGGTTTTTCGATTGAGTTTACAAAACTTTCAACGTCATAGCTTGGTACGAAGTTCTTTTCAGGATGGCAAGCAATCACATCTTCCGTTTTTTCTTTACTACGGTTGTAGATAGCAACTGTGTAACCACGAGATTCAATATTAAGGGCAAGGTTACGACCCATTACGGCCATACCTACGACACCAAAGTTAGCTTTTGTCATTTGACACTCCTCTTATTTGATTTGTTTTATTTTATCATTTTTACTTTTGAAAAGAAAGAATTTTGTAACGACTGCTTAGTAGTCCAAAGCATCCGCATGTCCAGAACCATTTCCAACAAAGTATCCTGTCTTACAGTTAAGGGTAAAGAGATAGGTTCCATCTGGCTTGTAGAGGTTGTAATAACCATTGCCATTAACGATATTGACACGTTCAAGGATATATTGGTTGCCCGTGATATAACCACGTGAACGTGAAGTTGCTAGAATTTGTTCCAAGACACCGTCAGCGAAATCCCATGCAGAGTTATTACTATCATCAATAGCAGACTGGTTATAAGAAACACGACTGGCACTTCTTTGAATAGCAACTCCCTCACTTGATACGCCCATATTGACTTCACCATGAGAACTTCTAGTCTCATTTGAACTACTTGGGCTTGTCTCACTAGTAGTATTTGAGCTGGCTTGACTAGAGTTTGAACTGCTAGTTTGACTTGAACTTGAAGCACTTGTTTGCTGGCTCTTACCAAGGCTAATAGCCTTATCTAGCACTTTGTCAAGCTCCGTATTTCCAGTTTTAATGTCTGTAAATTTAGCATCAGATTTAGCTTTGACATTGGTATCCAGAACACCATCAACAATAGCTGGTTTCTCAAATTGCGCATTGACATCTTGAATGGCCTTGATTTGCATTGCTAGACTATCATACTTAGATTTGGCAAGCGTATGTTCACGACTACCTTCCAGCTTATCAAGCAAGGTTTTAAGTTGAGTCAGTTTATCAAACTGGCTATTTTTTAAAGCCGTTTTGTTGCTATCTGTATAGAAGCCATCATATAAATTATTAAATTCTTCCGCTTCTGCCTGTGAGTTTGTGGTTGATTGAGAAGTCTGGATTTCCTTGGTCGAACGAGCTACTTGACTATAAACATAATAACCAGTTCCAAGAATGAGAACCGCTAAGGCTACTAGTATCCCATAAATCACCCATTTCTTCTTACTTTTTTCATCTTCACTATCCGTTACTCGAGAAAATGTTGGAACTTCTTTCTCTCCAAACAATTGTACTTCTTCAGTCTCAAATTCTTCGGCAAGAGGAGCTTCTGAAACGCGTGTGAATTCTAAATCATCAAACTGACTCAATTCATTTTCTGAATCTGGAGAATGAACTCCTGTTTCCTCACGAAGCTCCTGAAGCAAATTATCCAGAGTCTGAGTCTCCTCTATCTCTTCTACCTCTTCTTTTTCAACTAAATCATCCTTGCTAAACTGACGCGTTTCAAACTTATCTGCCTCAATTTCATCCTTATGTTGTTTCACATACTTGTCTAAGATAGAATCTCCAGGCAATACACCTGCTTCCACCTCTTCATTTTTTCGCATGGCTTCTCCGACTGTTAGCTCTTTAGCATCATCAAAATCAAATTGCGCTTCTTGATGTTCCGCTTTATGACGATTCCGTCTTTGATTACTCATGAGTTTTCCTTCCTACTTTACTTCCTGGCGTTTAACACGCTGACCAAAATATTGATATAAATCAACTTTTAAGGTTCCATTGTACAACTTACGCTTCTTATCCGCTTGACTACCGTACTTGGTCTCAAAGGCTTCATCGCTAGTTAGGATAAACTTACTCCACGTTTTCAGCGGTTCAAATACCTGGCCCATTTCAGCATATAACTTGGTAACCCCTTCATCATCTGACAAACGTTCCCCATAAGGCGGATTGGAAATAATTACTCCATTGATTTTATCAGAACGTAAATCCTGTACGCGCATCTGCTTAAAGGTAATATCTCCTGCAACCCCTGCTGCCTGGGCATTGGCCTTTGCAATTTCCACCATGCGAGCATCAATATCACAACCCATGATATCCAATTCCAGTTCACGATCTACTTTCTTAGCTGCCTCTGTGCGAACTTCTTGGATCAAACGATCGCTAATCCAGTTCCATTCCTCAAAGGCAAAAGAGCGACGAAGACCTGGCGCCATCTTTCTAGCAACCATAACTGCCTCGATACAGAAAGTCCCCGAACCACAGGTCGGATCAATCAAAGGCTTGTCTGGATACCAGTTAGAAAGTTGTAAAATAGCTGCTGCCATGTTTTCCTTGATAGGGGCTCCCCCTTTTTCGGTACGATAACCACGTTTAAAGAGGCTAGTCCCTGTCGTATCAATCATGACAGTTGCTATGTCTTTAAGAATAGAAACCTCAATCTTAAATTCGGGACCAGTTTCCATCAGAGGTACGCCTTCTGGGCGGGCATAGTGTTTCTGCAATTTCTTAACAACAGCCTTCTTTGAAATAGCCTGTACACTGGGCTCATTGTGAAGTTTAGATTTAACACATTTGGCTTTCGAAATCGGGAACCGAGCTCCAAGCGGTAAATAATTTTCCCAATCTAGAGCAAAAACTCCTTGAAACAGCTCTTCAAAAGTCTTAGCAGGGAAAGTGCCTACAATAATCTTGATACGATCTGCTGCCCGAAGCCAGAGGTTGGTTTCGATGATGGCTCGTGCATCTCCTTGAAAACAAACACGTCCATTTTCAACCTGACAATCATAGCCCAACTCTCGCACTTCTCGTCCCACAACAGCTTCAAGACCTGCTGCTGCAGTAGCGATTAAATTAAATTCTTTTTTCATTTTCAGTCTTGTAAGACCTTTCTATATGTCCATTTTAAAAAATGAGGTTGAGAAAGTTTTCTCAGCCCCAACCTATATGCAATTTTCTATAAGCCATGTTTTGTTCCAGAAGTGACTAGGACCACTTCCTTCGATAATCATCTGTCTACCACTAACAGCATAGAGCTGATAGTAGTCAGAGTACTACGTTCGTTTCCGTGCACTCCATGCCCCGACCAAAATTTGGGTTGCTAGCTTGAGGGGTTTACCGCGTTCCACTCTCTCTGTTTCCAGAAAGACTCCGTCACTGTGGCACTTTCAAGCCTACTCTGACCTATCCAAAGACTTAGCCATTTCAACTGCCGTAACGATTTCTCGTCCCTAGGCTTATGGTTTCGCCTAGCACAAACACTACAGGCATCACAGCCTGTGCTAGCATGGACTTTCCTCATGAAAAGAAATTCTCCTCACGCGATTATCCAAAAATTGCACATTTAAAATAAGCTCTTATAAATCAGAGTTATCCAAAATTTGTTTACCAAATACTTCTTTTTCGAGACGATTCAAGCGTTTCAAAATATCAAAATTCGTCATAGAGCTTGTAGTTGCCGCTTCAAGAGGCTCTGCTTGAACTGGTGAAGGTTTTGGTTTACGAGATAATTCTTCCTTCAACTCGGCAATTTCTTGACGGAGAGATTTGACTAGAGCAGCATAAGTTTCATAGTCCTTGATGACATCATCCAAAAATTCATCAACTTCAACCTTACTATACCCGCGAACTTCACGTCCAAATTCTTGCTCAAAAATATCTTTTGCTGTAAAAATAATACTTGCCATCTCTCTCTCCATTCTCGATTTCTAATAGTATTATTATATAAAAAAAGGCAAACAAAAATCAAGGTCAAAGGCTTACTTTTCAGAAAAATTTTCTGCTAGCTCATTTAAGTCTTCAAAGGTTAACCTTTTTATACGATAGCCTTCCTGATTTGTCATCAGCTTGTCCATAAATTTTAATTTTGTCTCATTTTCTGGATCATAGAAAAAATAGGCTAAATCAGTATTTTCTATCAAAAATCGTTGGTAATCACGCAGTTGTTCCGTATTTTCATACTTAGGATAAGCATATTTAATAAAATCTACCTGCTTAAATTGGCTAAGTTTAAGCTGATTAGCTTCATTCCAATTTTTCCCGTGTGTTTCAAAATCAAAAATAGTCGCTAGGCTGAAATCATACTCGTCTTTCATTTCATTTGCAACATCGAGAACCCAGGACTCAAATCCTAAATTCCCTGTAAATACCAGCCATTTAAGTCCCTCTTCAGCTAAACTTTCTAAATCCCTTCGAATCGCTTTCTTTATAACTTTTAACCTGACATCCTTTTCGTTAAAGACACCCAAATCAAAGCTAGAATAGCCCATAATCAAAGCTGTAGTCATTTTTGCCCCTTTCTTTATATTTTTATGGTATAATAGAGCGATGTTATTGTACCAATAAGGAGAAATATGGTCAACTATCCTCATAAAATTTCATCAAAAAAAAGCCAAACATCTATTTCTCAACCAAAAAATTTCGCAAATCGAGGAATGACTTTTGAAAAGATGATTAACGCTACTAACGACTACTATCTAATGCATGGCATGGCCGTTATCCATAAAAAACCAACGCCTGTTCAGATTGTTCGAGTAGATTATCCTCAACGTAGTCGAGCCAAAATTGTAGAAGCTTATTTTAGACAAGCTTCCACAACGGATTACTCTGGCGTATATAGAGGACATTATATTGACTTTGAAGCCAAGGAAACACGACAAAAGAATGCTATTCCAATGAAGAACTTTCATCTTCACCAGATTCAACATATGGAACAAGTTCTGGAACAGCAGGGCATTTGCTTCGTTCTACTTCATTTTTCTTCTCAACAAGAAACTTACTTGTTACCGGCACTTGATTTGATTCGTTTTTATCATCAAGATAAGGGTCAAAAATCAATGCCACTTGGATATATTCGGGAAAACGGATATTTAGTGAAGCCAGGTGCTTTCCCTCAAATTCCCTATCTCGACATTATCAAAGAACATTTACTAGGTGGTAAAACAAGATGAACAAACAAATTATTCTGCGATTCTTAAAGTATGTGGGGATTACATTCCTTACCTTATTTATCGCTTTATTTCTATTAGGTGGTGGTGTCTTCCTCTACTTTGTTAGCAAGGCTCCAGCCTTATCTGAAAGTAAATTGGTTACGACAACTTCCAGCAAGATTTATGACAATAAGAACGAACTGATTGCTGACCTTGGTTCTGAACGTCGCGTAAATGCTCAAGCCAATGAAATTCCTACTGATTTGGTCAAAGCTATCGTCTCTATCGAAGATCACCGTTTCTTTGATCATAGAGGTGTTGATACTATTCGTATCATGGGAGCTGCATTGAGAAACCTCCAAGGACAGGGGGGGCTCCAAGGTGCTTCAACCTTGACCCAGCAATTGATTAAATTAACTTACTTTTCTACTTCAACTGCTGACCAAACCATATCACGTAAAGCTCAAGAAGCTTGGCTAGCAGTTCAGTTAGAACAAAAAGCAACCAAGCAAGAAATCCTGACCTATTACATCAATAAAGTCTACATGTCTAACGGTAACTATGGGATGCAAACCGCAGCCCAAAATTACTATGAAAAAGACTTAAAGGAATTAAGCTTGCCACAGTTAGCACTCCTTGCTGGAATGCCTCAGGCACCGAACCAATATGACCCTTATTCCCATCCAGAAGCTGCTCTCGAACGTCGTAATTTAGTACTTTCAGAAATGAAAGATCAAAATTACATCAGTGCAGAACAGTATGAAAAAGCAATTAATACTCCTATCACCGATGGTCTCCAGAGCTTGAAATCAGCCAATAGTTATCCAGCCTATATGGACAATTACCTCAAAGAAGTAATCGACCAAGTCGAACAAGAAACTGGCTACAATCTTCTTACCACAGGTATGGAAGTCTATACTAATGTCGACAAAAATGTTCAACAGAGACTTTGGGATGTTTACAATACAGATGAGTATGTTGCTTACCCAGATGATGAAATCCAAGTAGCATCCACTATCGTAGATGTAACAAATGGTAAAGTACTTGCTCAGTTAGGGGCCCGTCACCAATCAAGTAATGTATCTTTCGGCATCAACCAAGCCGTTGAAACAAACCGTGACTGGGGTTCTACTATGAAACCAATTACTGACTATGCTCCCGCATTAGAGTATGGAGTTTATGACTCTACTGCATCTATTGTACATGATGTTCCTTATAACTATCCTGGTACTGATACTCCAGTCTACAACTGGGATCATGGATACTTTGGAAATATTACAATCCAGTATGCACTTCAACAGTCACGTAATGTCACAGCGGTTGAAACTCTTAATAAGGTTGGTTTAGATAGAGCCAAAACCTTCCTCAATGGTCTTGGTATCGATTATCCAAGCATACACTACGCAAATGCCATTTCAAGTAATACACCTGAATCCAACAAAAAATACGGCGCAAGTAGTGAAAAAATGGCTGCTGCTTATGCTGCCTTTGCTAATGGTGGAATTTACCATAAACCAATGTATATCAATAAAATCGTCTTCAGTGATGGTAGTGAAAAAGAATTTTCAGACACTGGCACACGAGCTATGAAAGAAACAACTGCCTATATGATGACCGAAATGATGAAAACTGTCTTAGTTTATGGAACTGGACGTGGAGCCTACTTACCATGGCTTCCACAAGCAGGTAAAACAGGTACTTCTAACTATACTGACGAAGAAATTGATAAATATATCAAGAACACTGGCTACGTAGCTCCAGATGAAATGTTTGTGGGTTATACTCGTAAGTATTCTATGGCTGTTTGGACAGGTTACTCAAATCGTCTCACTCCAATCATTGGAGATGGTTTCCTCGTAGCTGGTAAAGTATATCGAGCAATGATGACCTATCTCTCAGAAGATGACCACCCTGGAGATTGGACAATGCCAGAAGGCTTATACAGAAATGGAGAATTTGTCTTCCAAAACGGAGCAAGAAATAGTTGGAATACACCAGCTACACAACAAACACAGTCAGTAGAGAATTCCTCTACAGCGACTGAAAGTTCAACTACTCAAGCAAATACGACGGTTGGGCAACAACCAAATAATGCTCCAGTAACTGAGCCTAATCAGGGACAAACTAGTCAAACCGTCCAACCAGTACAACCAACACCGCAAAATCCACCAGTTCAACAGCAACCACAACAGTAAGATGAAGAAAATCCTGAGAATAGAAACTCAGGATTTTTTCTACAAAAAATTAGCTTCATCATCTCTGAAAGTGAAGGTAGTCATCAATTCATCTTCGAGAAAGCAAAAGAAGTCAGCTAAAAACTAACTTCTTTTTTATCTTATTTCACATGTTTTGCGAGTTCTTCTTGCGCTTTTTTATTGGATTCTTCTTTTTCTTTCATCCATTTATCTTGAGCTTTTTGGTATTCCTCTACAGTGACTGCTTTGTCTTGAAGCTCAAGGTATTTGTATCGGAGCGGATCGCTTGTCCCCTTGTTACCTGAGAAAGAGAAAGGTAAAGTAAATGGTACCATCTTAGACAAGATTGGACGCCCTGTACGAGATGTCGTTGGAATGACTAGGGCACTATCTGTTAGCCAAGCCTGCGCTTCAGCATACTTGTTATAACGTTTTGTAACGTCTGTAGTTTCTTCCCCTGCTTCATTGACCATTTTATCATAATCATTGAGACCAACCTTCTTAGCCGCCTCATTGTCTTTTCCTGAATCAAATCCTAGGTAAGTTCTCGTATTTTCCCCTACAGAAGGCTTGATGATATCAAGATAAGTTGATGGATCTGAGAAGTCTGGTCCCCATCCAACGTTATCTGAAATATCCCAATCCTCACCAGCAGCAGTTTCTGCAAATAAAGTTACATTAAGCACTTCATCTTTTTGCAATTGTTGAATATCAATAATGACATTATCAGTTCCTAAAGTCGCTTCCAAGGATTGTTTCATAGATTGGACACGCTGAACTTTTGTAGTTGCTGTCTGGTCAACTGGCATATCTAGATGAATTGGGAAGGTTACACCTTCAGCTTGAAGAGCAGTCTTAGCTTTGGCAAATTCTGCTTTAGCTTTTTCAGGATTGTACAGACCGTCTTGAGCATCAGCAAGGTTCACATCCTTCCATTCATCCCCGTAAGTCACCAATTTTTCTTTGACCATATCACCAAAGCTCTTACCATCTGCTTGGACAAATGTTGGCGGAACAAAAATATTACGTAAGATTTTGCTTGCTCCAGTTTGTCCATTTAGCTGAGAAGCATAGGCCGTACGGTCAAATCCAAAGGCAATAGCCTGACGGAAATCCTTGTTTAAGAGAGCCTTTTTAGTAGATGTCTTTTGTTCTTCGCTAGTCTTAGAAGTATATTTATAGGACTGACGGTCAATATTTGTCCCCACTACATAAGTTGTAGAGTCTTGTTGCGTATAGACAATATTGTCTTTCATCTCTTTCTCAAGCTCTGCAAAGCTTGCACTTGTTGGATAGAGACGAGCTACTGAAAGGCTACCGTCTTTAAAGTTTTCTGCTGGTTTGCTGGTATCTTGTCCGTCCCAGAATGACAATTTAACTTTGTCAATATGGACATTGTCCTTATCCCAGTAGTTAGGATTTTTCGCAAATTCAACAGCAGATTTGGTTACAATGGATTTCAACAAATAAGGACCATTATACAAGATACTACTTGGATCTGTTGCTTTGGCAAAATCATCCCCTTTTGAGTTCAAAAACTCTTCATTAACTGGTGCCAAGACACCCATGGTTGTTTTAGAATTCCAAAAACTTTCAGGTTTGTTCAAAGTGTATTGGACTGTTTGATCGTCAATCGCTTTAATTCCAACTTGAGAGAAATCTTTATTTTCCCCTTTAGCGTAGGCGTCCAAACCTTTAATTGAATCTTGTACCAAGTAAAGGGCTTCAGATTTCTTGTCTGTCGCATATTTAAGACCTGTCACAAAGTCCTGAGCCTTAACAGGAGCATACTCTTCTCCCTCAGATGTATACCACTTGGCATCCTGACGAATCTTATAAGTATAAGTCAAGCCATCCTTAGAAACTGACCAGTCCTCTGCCATTGAGGGAATAAGATTCCCGTATTTATCATTTTCAAGTAATCCATCAATCACATTACTAGTAATGTCAGCAGTCGCTGCCTTACCAGTTGTTAAGTAGTTGAGATTATCTGGGTGTGTCTCGTAGGTAAATGCAAAAGTCTGCTCACCTTTAGTAGCAGAACCACCAGAACAAGCAGCTAAAACACCCGCTGCTAGTAAGGTAACTCCTGCGAGTGCCAATACTTTTCTCGTTTTCATAAACTTCTCCTTTGCTTTTCTATCCATTATAGCCCCTTTTTCAAACCTTGTCAACAGAATTTTCAGAATTTTTGAAAATTATTTTTTAAACAAGAATGTTGCAAAAATATGAATAATATCAAAAATCCCTCAACTACATTAGGTAGTCAAGGAATTATCAATCATATTTCTAAAGAGCAATTGGTAAGCAATTTTTGTTGTTTACTCTAACTCATTTCTTACACACTGCAAGGCTGCTCCAATTACTTGGTGCATATCGTAATAACGATAGTGTCCTAAACGACCACCAAAGATAACATTCCCTTGCTCATCGGCTAATTCTTTATACGATTTATACAAATGATTATTCCGATCATTATTAACTGGATAATAAGGCTCATCACCTTTTTCCCATGTTTTAGAATACTCTTTAGTAATGATCGTCTTTGTTTGATTCCCAAACTCAAAATGTTTGTGTTCAATAATGCGAGTATATGGAGTTTCTGCATCCGTATAGTTGACAACTGCATTTCCTTGGTAATTCTCCATATCTAAGGTCTCATTTTCAAAACGAAGACTACGGTACTCTAGTTCACCTAACTTATAGTCAAAGAATTCATCAATCATACCAGTAAAGACAATCTTAGGAAAATCTTTTAGATACTGCTCTTTATTGGCAAAGAAATCAACATTTGTTTCTACATCAATATTTTCATGATCCAACATTTTTTCAACTATTTGAGTGTAGCCACCAATTGGAATCCCTTGATAGGTATCATTAAAATAATTGTTATCATAGGTCAAGCGTACTGGCAAACGGCGAATAATAAAGGCTGGGAGTTCCGTAGTTGGCTTGCCCCATTGTTTCTCTGTATAATCTTTGATTAATTTTTCGTAGATGTCTGTACCTACTAGAGATATCGCCTGTTCTTCCAAATTTTCAGGAGTTTTGCCATTTAAAACAGCACGTTGCTCATCAATCTTAGCCTGTGCTTCTGCTGGCGTTACAACTCCCCAAAGTTTATTGAAGGTATTCATATTAAAAGGTAGGTTATAAATCTCTCCCTTATAATTAGCAACAGGAGAGTTAGTATAGCGATTAAACTCTGCAAACTGGTTTACATAATCCCAAATCTCCTTATCAGAAGTATGGAAGATATGAGCACCATACTCATGAACTTGAATTCCTTCCTCTTCACGAGTATAGATATTACCCGCGATATGATTTCGTTTTTCAATGACTTTTACTTTTTTTCCTTTTAAGGCTGCTTCATGTGCAAAGACTGCACCAAAGAGACCAGCACCAACGATAAGATAATCGTACATAGATATCCTCCTTTAAAATTACATTTTCAAAAATAATTAGTTAAATTTTCTTTAATTTCTTATAGAAAATTTTAAGAAAATCAAGAATGAAATCATCCTTTAACAATACTAGAATTACACTGTAACTTCCAAAGAAAATGATTCCTTCCACACATAATAACAAAAAATTACTTAATTGTAAGCTCTTTGCAAGAATCATTCCTAAAGTACTTATACCTACAGTAAATAGATAGCGTATCCCAACTATTTGATGTATTATTTTAAAGAGTAAATCTCTCGTATAGTAAATCTGAACACATAAAACAACGAATTCTGCAATCATAGTGGCAAACGCTGCTCCACTTACACCATAAGCTGGAATTAAAATGAAGTTTAGTAGTAAATCTATTAACGCTCCTAAAGTAACTGAAAGTAATACGTACTTTTCTTTTTCTAAAGGTGTCAATACTTGAATACCTAATACACCCGTAAGTGCATTAGGAATAACTGCAAACATTAAAAATTGCATTCCTATAACAGCACCCAAATATCCCTCCCCAGCAAGTAGCAAAATACTTTCCTTTGATACTGAAATAAAGAATACTGACAATGGAAGCGATAATAATAACGTAAAGTTCAAAGCTTTTGTCATAATTTCCAAAAACTGCTCCCTCATACGGTTATTAGCATAGTAGGACATTCTTGGAAGCAAAACATTTCCTAATGAAGTAACAACACTCAAGAGAATTCCCTTTAGTTTTGTTGCTGCAGTATATAATCCCACATCGTATGTTCCTTTCATACTTCCTAGCATAACGGTATCAAGATTCGTATAAATCGATACTACCAATGTCTGAGCAAATAAGATCAAAATCGGCTTTATATGTGGTTCAAAATGATAAGTTTCTGTCTTTTTAAATGATACATATTTAAATACTCGTTTAAAATTTAAAATATTTGATCCCACACTAGCAAAAACGGAAATTCCTGCATACATAATATAATCCTCAGGACTATGAATCATTAAGAAAATCATAGCCAACGAAAGAAGTCTGAAGAAAATTGATCTAAAAGTAATATAATCATATTGTTCAATTGCTTGAAAAAACCAACCAACTCCTATAACATTTAATAGTATGCCTATTGCATTGATATAAAATAATTCTTTATAGACGTACATTGACGGTAAAGCGAACAACATTATAAAATATGCAATGAGTACTAAAAATACAAGAATTACATTAATAATCAATAGTTCTTGGACAATGGTAGATAATTTTCTTTTATCATCACGTACTTTTGCTGCAGCACGTATGCCATACGTTGGAATACCAAGTGAAGCAATCATCATAAAATAAGATACAATAGATGATACATATGCTACAGTACCATTCGCCTCAACCTGAAGTACTCTAGAAACATAGGGAAATGTTAACAATGGAAAGATGAAATTTGAAACAGTCAAAATAAAATTCATTATAAAATTATATCTGATGGATTTAACTTTATAACTTGTCATATTATCCCTCATCTAAATAGAAAATTTTTCTCGATGTTCTTTATAATACTCGAACATAGCCTTATTCTGAGGACCAAACGATAAATGTCCCACAACCACATTTTCACTGACCATCAATGGTTTTGAATTTAAGATGCAAAAATTACAAATTTGGACTTCATCCACTCCAAGTCCAGCTCCCTCAAACTCAACATTAAAATGATCCATCAATTCCCATAAGCTTCTCTCAAATAAAATTGCACCGATACTGAAGCGAATTGCACACGGATTCACTTTTTTCTCTTCTTTTGAAAATTGTGCATTCAATGTATCTATGGTAGGAATTACTTCTCCATCGCCCCAGAAAAACTTCGCTACTTCGGGATTACTCTCTATAAAACGAGGCTGTCCAGCTATATATTTCGATTTTTCTCCAAATTTTTCATAATAAACATCTTCCAAGCCTAATTTTTGTAAGATTCTTTTATGTCCATAACCATTAACCGGAATTAGTGGTGCTACTACACCAGGGGCATAATCCCCTTCTTGTGCTAAAATATATGCCTCTTTTAAATTTCCAAAATAATGTTCTGTAATAAAAATATCTTCATCAATTTTATAAATATATTGTGCTTGAGGATGTAAATTAATAGCTACGTTTTGAATTAAAGATATATTGTTCTGCTCCGTACTCAAATACGACCAATTATTTTCTTCACAAATTTGGTTTAATTTTTCTGAATAGATGCCAGAAGATAGGACACAAATATCCATTGTTTCTGGTGCAAATGTCTTTACTCTTCCTAGCACATCGTCATATAAAAATTCTTTATACCCCGCTAACATGATACATAAATCTTTACTATCTTTTTTACGGTCAATAAATTTCCCTGTATATTTAAATTTTTTTTCTAAGCGATATTGATTTTTTTTTCTTTGTAATTGTTGATAAATTCCTTTAGTCAGATGACTCTTTTTAAGAAACTTTTTAATACCCATTTTTTCTCCTTTACGCTCTATAACATTTTTTAATTCACTAACCATCTATACTTCGGAAATAGTTTTTTAAATGCTAAAGTAATCACCACGCTTAAAATTAATGTTACCAAAAATCGAAAAATTACCATTAAAATAATTCCATGAGGTGTAATCATTAAATTCTCAGCAACAATAAAGCCCCACTTTAATATCAAATAATTAAGAGTATCCGAAAAAATATAAATTCCTAGACCATTGACTAAAATAAGCTGGTATATTCTGGTATTCATCCATTTCGTGTTTATTGTTAAATAATAAGCAATGGTATAAGTTACTAAACTTCCATACACTGCTAAAATTTCTACAAATACCTTTGAAAGAATAATTGAGTATCTCTTAATACCCAAATTCATGAGAATTAACAAAACAAATCCGATTAAGAGGAAATATACAAATTTCTTGGTATGAGCCAATAAATGGTTGTATACTTCCCTTTTTTGTTCAAATTTAAAGCCAATCGCAAAATAAAATAAAAATTGAAACGAACTTTTTAGTAAAGGAACATTAATTTTATAACTGATTAAATGAAGTACAAATAGGAATAGTAACATTCCAACCCCCGTATCTCTTCTCAAGACGAAGTATGCAATCATAAAAATAATGAACAATGCGAATAAATACCACAGATGAGTATTTCCAAATAAAAACAGTTGGCCAAGAATGGCATTCAAAATACTCGTTTGTACAAAATAATTTGAAATATATTTTACAGGAAGCGTATATAAGATTGTAAAAACAATAAAGGGGATTATTAGTCTTCTAAATTTATTTTTGAATAAAGTGAAAAGACTCTGCCACTTATTCTTTTCAACTTGAATTCTAAAAAATGCCCCAGATATAGCCATAAATAATGGCATATGGAAATAATAGATAATTTCTGTTAATACATTCAAAGCCTTTATTACCATAAGTGAATGATTGTTATTTATATAGTGAAGATAATCAATCCCACCAAAACTCGTCTTAATAATATAATATGTGCTATGTCCTAATACTACTAATAATATTGTGAGTACTTTTAAAAAATTATATTCTTCTTTTTTCAATCTTAGTTTCCTCTAACAGTTATTTAATTCTTATCTTCTCTAAGTAATTTTATACTTTTATCAATAGCATTACTTGTGTAAAATCCTTCTCTAACTTTTTCAGATAATCTTTCAATATTTTCCTTTAAAAGTACATATTGTTCTTCCGACATATTACTAATTATTTCTTGCATTTCTATTAAATCGTCTACTACAATCCCAATATTATTTTTTTTAACAAAATCACTCAAGGCAGATTGTTTCCAAACAATAACCGGTATTTTTGAAGCTATAAATAACGACACTTTATGAGGATTATTGTATGTTAAATACTCCCCAGTAATCCCTGAACAAGTTAATATAGAATCGCCATCCCAAACTAATCCAAAATCACCTTCAAGTACAAAAGGAATTTTTTCAGGCGAAAAACTTCCTTTATATGATACATAATCATTATTGTTAGTCGATGAAGTAAAATTAGGTCCATATAAATTAAATTTTATTCTATTTTCATTTTTTAATAACTCAGTTAAATAACCACTTTTTTGGGGTGAAAGATTCCCTGCAATTACAACTGTTTTATCAAAAGATGCTTTTTCTTTATTAAAATTATCCAGTAAGTAATCAAAAATACCGAGTACAACTATTTTTTCACTGCCGATCTTATTTTCTATTAAAAACTCCTTCATTCGTTGGTTATGACAAATAATCACATCAGCATTTTTAACATACTGTTCCTTAGAAATTAGATTTTTTTTATTTCCCGAATACCTTAACGACTCTAAATCGTTTATTAAAAAGATCATTTTAGCTTTTCTACATTGTAGTAATTTCATTAAAAAATTTTTTAGTTTCCCATGAGTAGCAAAAGGAAATTGAAATATCACAATATCATTACTTCTAATTCTAATAAGACACAACAGCAGTTTAAACGCGTAATCAAATATTCTTACTATCTTACTATTTTTTTTTAATGTTACTAGTGGTTTAAATTTACAGTCTTGAAATATTTTCTGTAGATCATTTGGTGCTTTTGTAGCTGCCGTTGAATCACTACCAAACTCTTCATCAATATAATATAAGTTACTCATTTTTCACCCCCTTAACAATTTTTCTAATTCTAGCCATCATTACTACCATATATACTAAAATTAAAGGCTGTTCAAGATTAATAGCAGTTTGCTTAATGCTTTGGTTTCTAATTTTATGATAGTTATAAATCATCCCAAATTTTCTCTTTAATGTAAAATCAATTTGTAACAATTCCTTGGTCATCATTTGATGTGCAACTGGGTTATTAAATAAAATTTTTTCACTATTTTTGGTTAATCCGTCTTCTAAATAGTCACAAAAATAAATGATGTCATTAAACCAACGTAATTTATAACCTCTTCTTGCAACTTCATTCCATAAGACAACTTCACTCATAAAGTTTTCTCCATCTACTACTGGAAACTTAATACTCTTTAAAATATCTGTTCGATATACTTCTGCCTTATCTCCTAAAATATTATGTTTACCTCGATGTAAATTGTCACAATCTATATACGTTCCTTCAAAAGTCTCTCCAACTATTCTTTTTTTAGAGAAACCTTTATTAAATGCTATACCTGCAAAACTGTTATCAAAGGCAATTCCAGAATAGTTATTAAAAATTTTCTCAATAGCATCATCTGTCAATGAATCATCGGAATCAACGATGAAGAATAGCTCCCCTCTAGCTAAATCCAAACCATGATTAATTGCTCTATGCTTACCCCCATTTTGTTGATAAAAATATCGTATTTCAAAATCTGCCTGTTCCTTAAATGTTTCAACAAGCTCACCTGTCTGATCTATTGAACCATCATCTACAATAAGCCATTCAAAATGTTTATTTGTTTGACTGTTTAATGAATGAAACAACTTATTCATTAAATACCCTCTATTAAAAGTTGGTGTAAATACGGTAATTTTATTCATTAATACTTTCCTTCCTTTTTCCTAAATAATCAAAAAATAATATTGGAAATAGAAATACGGTGTAACCATAGCTCTCAAACATTAGAGAAATAAATACACTAATCAGTAGTATACTTTCTCTTAGTGTAAATGAGTATTCTTTTATTCTAGAAAAAATAAATAGCAAAAATAATACAAAAAAAATAATTCCTTTATATAGTAGTAAACCTACATAACCACTGTCAATTATGACTGTTCCTTGAGCTAATGAGACAATTCCATCAATTCTTGTGCCAAATAAAGTAATTCCATATTCTCTAAAAAATACATAACTACTAAAAATTCGATTAGTGAACAATTTATTTAAAAATTGAAAAATGCTATTGGCTTCAAAATTAATTGACATTAGAGTTATAAACAAAACAGACACAGTAATAGCTAAATTAATAAAAAAACTATTTAACGGTCTATTTAACTTACCCATTTTATCAAAAAAGTAACAAAAGAGAATTACTAAAATACTTATATATCCTGATGTTCTGGAGTCTGCTAACTGTAATATCCATAAATTCATCAATAATAAAAATAAATAGAAGAAGAATTTGAATCTTTTTATTTCAAAAAGATTTAAACTACAAACGGTTAAGGAATAGATCATTAACCCTAATGAATTCGGGTGTACAAATCCTAAACTATTCCTAATACCACCATTTGATCTATATATTACAAAATTACTAATATAGCCAATATGGGACAATAATATAATTGTTAACACGAATACCGTAAGTGTAATAAAATGTATTTTGAAAAATTTTTTATTATCTTTTAATATAATTGTATATAATAAGAAGAAGTACGTTATTTCTAGAAATGTAAAACCATTAAAAAGATTCAAAATAAATGTTACGAAAAACAATATTAAGGAAGTTAGTTTTAATCTATTTATTCCATATTTAAGACTATGCATCACAAACAGGAATAATATACATATAAGGATTACAATAGAAATTCCATCAATTCTGTCAATATTTACAAATTTCAGTAGATACAATATTGTTAACAGAGAAAAAATTATATTGAACAATGTATTATATTTCTTTTCGAATTTCAAAATTTCCACTTCCTTTCTTAAATATCTCTAAAAATTTGTAATAAGCTTCTTCATTAAAATTAAAATGAACATTAGCAAAGTTATTTGTAATGACTTTCTCTATACCTTTTACTAATTCGTTACTCGTATGCTCTACCTGGATTACTTCGAAATATTCTGCCATAACTTCGGAACCCTGAGTTTTTGTTGAAATACTAGGAATGCCTAAAACAGCTGCTTCTGCTAATACATAACTAAAAGACTCTGATACTGAACTTTGAATTAACCCCACACTATTCTTTATATATTTATATGGATTAGATTGAAAACCTAATAATTTTATATATTGGCTCTCTCCTAGATTGTTAATTTGATTCTTTAAATGATCATATAAACTACCATCTCCCAAAATAATTAAATGATATTGTGAATACTTTTTTCTAAATAAATGAAAAGCATTTATTAATAATTCAAAATTTTTAACAAGTTCCAATCTCCCTATCGCACAAAAATAAGGAATATTTTCTAATTCTATTTCCTCTTTACTTAAATTTTTTATTTCATCAATGTTAAGCAAGTTAGGTATTACTTCTAAACTTGTCTTTGGAAAAATCTCCTCAAAAGATTCTTTTTGTGGAGTAGAAACAGCTAAGATTGAATTAAACTTTTGATAACAAGTCAATTCCTCTTTAAAATTTTTAAACGATCGTTTTGAATACCAATTTTTTGAGAAATCGCAATGGATATAAGCCAGTTTTAAGCTATCTTTATTCGATGATCCCGCTATGATTTTTGTTGGTTTTCCTTCTATATATGCAAATTCATAATCAAATTTTTCATTTTTAAAAATACTTCTCTGTATAATCCATCTATTCACAAATGACGGTGGCAATAACTTAACAAGCTTATTCAATAATTTTTCAATAATAACTGGTGTATTCTTTCTAATAAAATAATCAATCCTTAAATGACTTAATTTTGAGCCATAAAAATTATTTTTTTCCGTATATACTAGAATGCTAATTTCAAACATACTTTCAAATTCTTGAACAAAGTTAACAAGTGATTTTTCAGCGCCTCCACCTGTTAGACTAGTTATACAAATTAACATTTTAGGTTTCAAAATTATTCCCTCCAGTCATTTCCTCAATTAAATCGATCCACTGTTGAATTATTTTATCTTTATCAAATTTATCCATATTATCCTTGGCATGTTTAGCGAAGGAACTTCGCAAGTTCGAATCTTTCATCAATTCAAGTAGTTTCTCACTCATCTTATCGGTATCATAACAATCTATTAGATAACCATTGACCCCATCTTCAACAATCTCATTAGGTCCCGTTGGACACCTAAAGCTAACAATAGGAAGATTGTATTGTTGAGCTTCTAGCAATACCAAGGGTAATCCTTCGTAACGAGAAGTCATGACATAAATTCCTTTATCTCCATAAATCATATCCTGATTTTTTTCAAGACCTTTAATGACTAACTTATCTTGCAAATCATTTTTGATGATTAAATCCTTGATTTTGTCTACTTCATCTTGTTTTCCGGAACCATAGATTTCCCAAGTCCAGTCAGGCATTTTAGCTAACACTTTTTCCGCGACTTGGATAAGATACTCATATCCTTTTTGATAATCAAAACGACCAACAGTTACAATTTTAGTAGACTCATCATTATAAGGTATATTGGAAAGACGATTTTCTTTCCAATTATAGATGTAAGCAATCCTATTCTCAGAAATACCGTATTTTCGTATATAATTTTTACGATCCTCTTGTGTAAGAGTAATAATCTTGTCTGCTAGCTTTGTCCCAACATATCTTTGGACTTTCTGAGAAAGTTCTCTATTAGCCGTAATTGAATTGGTATGATCACACAAAACTACTTTAGTAGAAATTCCTATTCCTGACAAAGATAAAAATATATTAGCGAATATCCCTATCCCAAAGGCAACCTCTATCTCATTATCTAGGAAATATTTTTTTAACATTTTTGAGATTTTTAGAATATTCTTAGACAAGCGTACTCGATGGTCAAAAAAATTGGAGTATTTTACTTGAGAATTGATTTCAAAGAATAAATCCGATTGCTTTGTTGTAATTCCAATCAAATGAACTTCATACTTTTTTGTAAGTTCGTTTGCCAAAGATACAGCAACTCGCTCACCGCCACCAGAATCATCCAAAATCCATTTCACTAAAGCGATTTTTTTCATTAAATTAATTCCTTACATACAAAAAACGAAAGTACTGTTTACTAGCTAGGGAAGGAGATTTCTAATATGATATGTGATTCCCTATCTTCAACTGCAGGTATTTTCATATAATCACCGTACATTACAGTTAAATAATGCTCAATATTATTTGGAACATTCCACTTATGTCCTTCAAAATTTAGTTTCCTAGTTAACTGCATATCTTCTCTTATAAACATCTCGCCAAAATAATGTTTTCTTCCTGAAGGAACGCTAAGATATCTTGATTCATTATTCTTGCACAATGAGTAGATCCTTTCCGTAAGTCTTGTAAATTGTCTCAAAGATATAAAACTAGTTAGAAACCCTAAAACTAGTTTTATTCGAAAAACAGTCCTTACTTCTTTATGTTCCTTCATAATCTCCAGCATCAACTGACGATTTTTATAAAAATTTCTACATGATAGTAACAATCCAATCGCCATGCAGAGAAAGCCGTGAAATTGTCTCAAGATTTTTGAATTAGGAACATTTTCAAGCCAAAAAATATCAATAAAAAATCCACATTCTTCAACTCCGACATCCTCTCGACCACGAAAAACGGTTCCTTTTTG
Source organism: Streptococcus sp. UMB0029 (assembly GCF_002871495.1). Lineage (GTDB taxonomy): Bacteria > Bacillota > Bacilli > Lactobacillales > Streptococcaceae > Streptococcus. The sequence goes on along the minus strand of NZ_PNGD01000007.1, from coordinate 109,974 downwards.
TCTTATACGACCAATTGGCATACCATAGTTTGGCGTATGTGAATTATGTATCCAATATTTATCAGAAAATTTCTGAGAGAATTTTTGAAAGAAAATCTCTCGCTCACTTCCTAACATAAATATATCCATATCATCATCCCATGGAATAAACCCTTTGTGCCGAAAAGCCCCTAATGCACTCCCGCCAGAAAGTGAATAGTATAGCCCTTCTTCCTCACACACTGTTACAATATCTTCCATGATTTTTAATAAATACTCTTGATATTTAAGAAGGAGCTCTCCTTCTAATTTAATAAATTTACTATCTGAGAACTTTAAATTTTTAAACAACGTCACTGTAGATAGTCCCATGTAATCCTCCAAAAATAAAATAGCACATAGTCTTATTATGTAAAAGGTAAATTTGAAAAGAACTAATAAATGTTCTTTAAAAGGAGATCCGTTTTACTATAATCAATAAAGTTAAAAGGGAAATTCTTATTATAGAAAAAAACTGTGATAAATGATATACCAAGCAAGCTAAGCTCTATTCCGTATACTAGGTTACGATTCGATAAGATTTTCAACTGTGCTCGATATGTAAACAATATGAATGAAGAAATTACAATCATTGGTAAGAGCAAAAAAAGATTCCTATCGTACATATTTCGAAACGGTACAGATCCCATTGATAATAATGTTAAGTAATAAGTCATCTTAACAAAAGATAATTTCCAATCATCAATCCCTTTAATAGTTCTACTCAAAACAAAATATTGAATTAAAAATAAAAACATTAGAACCACACCAATATATAACCTCATTGTCAGAGTAGTATTAAAGAGATTTACGTACGATGTATTATCCGAATAGATATCAATTTTTCTAATAATAGACTGAAAGAAGCTAATACCTGTCCACTCCGAAAATATTGGTGTTAATTTTATTATAATTGGAAAACTTAATAAAACAAGTAAACTCTTACCTACCGTAATCTTTTTTAGGTAGAAAAAAATGAATCTAAGAGCAACAAAATAAACAACAGCCGAATGAATACTTATTGGAACTAAGTACCATAGCATCATCCAATACTTTGCATAATTAAATTTCGACTCCAAATACATAATTAACATTATCAGAGAAATTGTCATACAAAATCTCATGCCACTAGTGGTGTATCTATAGTTATTTAATAACAAAACTGTAATTAGAATCAGAATATAGGCTAACTTAAAGTAGTTTTTATAGGACTTAAACAAATCAACAACAACAACAACAACAACATAACCAAAGCTAAAATATGTCACAAACGCTGAAATAAAACTAAGCAAACTACAATGATGAGTATTTCTGACCAAATACATCAATGAAGTAAATACCGGAACAGAACCATAATCATATCTACCAACTCTAAATCCTGATTCAAAAGCTTGAAACATTGAAATAATGCTATCAAAATTAGTTAGCACTTGTGTTGCTCTAAAATGAAATGCCCCATCATCTAATGGATGAGGGATATAACGCAAAGCTATTATAGAAATCGATAAACACGCAAGTACTAAATAAGTTACCGAAAACCTTCTGTCGTTTACTATTCCTACTATACTCAAAAACAAAGATAAAACAGGGAAAACTAAAAAAATTAAAAAAGTAAGTAATAATAAAATTATAATTTAAAAACTCTGTCCATATTTCTTTCCAAAAAATTTAGCCATTAAAAATGACATTCCTTTTTTAAACAAGTCAACCTTTTCCATGTACATAAAAGGGATTTCCTTAATCTTTAGATCGTTTTTATCTAACCACACATTAAATAGTATCTCACTAACTCTTCCAAATAATCTAGCCTCAAAATCAGTTAAATCTGATAAATCTATACTTTCATACATACTATCCAAGATAGGAAACAGCCAAGAAAAATAATCGTCTGCCAGTTCTTTTTTCATAATGAACATGTTAAACATGTAGCCGCTTCTTTGTTTCATTACCTTATCAAAACTAGAGAGATATTCTGGATTCTTCATTTCAATCATTTTTCTAGCCAGATCTAAATGAGAACCATCAAAAGTATGGTCGTAATGAGAATAGAGAGTTTCAATATAATACTTTCTTCTTTTGGGAACGATGACTTCTGAGTTCTCTAATAGTTCTTCAATTTCATATCTATTTAAGATTACATCATCAATATTTATTGATTCATTATATTTTTTCGTCATTTTAGTAAAATATCGACGATAATGTACCAAACCAAGATAATCACAGGCTAAGTTTCTCCAAGCCCAATAGAGACCTGTAAGTTCACAATAGTAAGGATTTAAGGTTGAAATATTTTCTCCAGAATTATCACCTTGAAAACCTAAGTCTTCCTTTCCTTCACATCCTACGTGAATCGGTAGATATACACTTGTATCAGCAGGCATTTTATATTTTTTATGTGTTGCTACTAATATTTTTATATTCTGCATGTTAATTATTATTACCCATTAAAACTGTAAAAAATCCCTTCAAAATAAGCAAGAAATCAGTCTTGAAAGATACATTATCAATATATAATAAATCTAGATTCATTCTATCACTAAAAGGCATGTCATTTTTATTTGGCGTAACTTGCCAATAACAAAGCAAACCAGGTTTCACAGACAATCTTTTAGACATTTTTAAAGTACTATCCATTTCTTTATTAGTAAGAATATGATGCGTAATCTCAAATTGTTGTAGTGGACGAGGTCCCACTATAGCCATGTCGCCTTTTATAATATTCAACAATTGAGGCAGTTCATCAATTGAAAGTTTACGTATCACTTTACCGACTTTTGTAGTCATACTTTGAGAATGTTCTTTAAAATTTAGATGATCCGTTTTACCACTATTAATACTTTCTTTTATTCTCTTATCAGCATCCCTATACATACTCCGAAACTTTATTACTTTAAATTTCTTGCCATTTAAACCAACCCTATCTTGTAAATAGAAAACATCTCCTGGATCTTCTATCCAAATAGCCAGAATTGTTATAGGAATAATCGGTATGATTATCAAGGTAATAAATAAGAAAAATGCCAAAAACCTGTCTAAAGTATTTTTAAAAATCAAATACATTTTTAATTAATTATTTCTTCCCATAATTTCCGTAATTGCCATAGGAACCATAGGCTCCGTAACCACCATAAACTCCATATTTTTCAACTTCAGTGTTAAATTTATTTAGAACTACACCTAAAAATGGAGTTCCTGTTTGTTCTAACTGTTCTTTGGCCTTTAAAACATCACGACGTTTTGTTTCTCCAGCTGCCGTTACCAAGATAGAAGCATCACATTTCTGTGTAATGATAGCAGCATCAATGACTACTCCAATTGGTGGCGTATCCACAATGACATAGTCAAAATACTTACGCAGGGTATCAATCATGGTATGGAAATTTTCACTCTGCAGGAGGGCCGTTGGATTAGGTGATATCGGTCCTGACTGAATAACAAATAGGTTTTCAATATTGGTATCGCAGAGACCATTTGAAAGATCAGTAGTTCCTGCTAAGAAGTCAGTCAACCCAGTAATTTTTTCCCTTGACTTGAAAACACCAGACATAACTGAATTACGAATATCTGCATCCACCAATAAAGTTTTATAACCTGCACGCGCAAAGGTCCAAGCAATATTTATTGATGTTGTCGATTTCCCCTCACCAGGTTTAACAGATGAGATGGAAAGAACTTTCAAATTATCACCACTCAATTGAATATTTGTTCGCAAAGCATTGTAATACTCTTCTGCTTTTTTCGCAAAATCTAAACGTTTTTGTGCTATTGCTAATGTTGGCATATTTTCTCCCTTATTTTAACTTATTCAAATCTGGAACAATCCCTAGAAGTGCAATCTGCATTACTTCTTCCACATCTTCTGGTCGTTTAACACGATCATCCAACAACTCAAGTAACAAGACTGAAATTACCATCACTGCTCCTCCCGCTAGAAAAGCTAGCAGGGTATTACGACGAATATTAGGTGATGAAGGACTTAGGGCTGGCCTTGCCTCCTCCAATGTTGTCACATCAGACACACGAGTTACAGAAATGATTTTTTCAGCAGCCACTTCACGAAGAGCATTTGCGATACGACTAGCTTCTTCTGGTTGTGCATTTTTTACAGTAATTGACACGATACGAGTATCAACAGGTACTGTTACCTGAATCTTCTTGCTTAATTCCCTAACTGTTTTCTCTAGTTTAAGATTTGAAATGACTTTCTCAAGTACATCTTGAGAGAGGATGATTTCCTTATAGTCTTTTACCAGATAGGTCCCAGCCTGCAAATCCTGGTTGGTCAACCCTGCTTTATCAGATTGATTTCGATTGACCACATAAATACGTGTCGTACTAGAATACTCTGGCTTCAGTACAAAACTACTTACGCAGAAAGCTAGAACAGCAGCTATAATCGCAGTCAAGATGATAGTGATTTTTTTCTTCCAAAGGATTTTAAATAATTGAATAACATCAATTGAGATTTCTTTATTTTCTTTCATGTCAACTCCTAAATAATTTGATCAGATACAATTAAACGAGGATTTTCAATAAATAATTCTCTCGCTCTTCTTTCACCATATTGTTTTGAGATAAGTTCATAGGCTTCTTTCATATAAGGGGGACGTTGGTCCAAATTGTGCATATCACTCGCCACAAAATGAACCAAGTCACGCTCTAGAAAATAGCGAGCTCGTTTCTTCATAAATTTGTATTTATCCCCAAATAACTTTGGTTTCAAAATACTAGAACTATTGATTTGTGTATAACAGCCCATATCAATCAACTCTTTGACCCGTTTTTCATTATTCTCTAATTCATGGTAACGTTCAATATGAGCAATAACAGGGGTTATACCAAGCATGAGAACATTGCTCAAAGCAGTATGAATTTCTCTGTAAGGGGTAGCCATACTAAACTCAATAAGAGCATAGCGTGTCCCATTGAGACTTGGAATCACTTGCTTCTCTAACTTTTCAAGTACATCATGGGTATAATAAATTTCTGCTCCATAGAGAATAGTCAAGTCTGAAGCTACTTCCTTGGCTAGCTCCTTAACCTCTTGAAAGTTTGCCTCTATTTTCTCCTCAGGAGTCTCAAACATTCCTTTTCGTCTATGCGATGTCGATACAATAGTCCGTACCCCTTGTCTATAGGCTTCTGTCAAAAGCGCCTTACTTTCTTGCTTAGTTTTCGGACCATCATCCACACCAAATACAATATGCGAATGAATATCAATCATTTTGCTTTATTTTCCTTCTATCACATCATTGATTGCAGCCTTAACTGACTCTAAACTGCTGTCACTTATTTCCATTATGTAGAGGTTGCTCTCAGGCATAGCATAGGATGGTAAATCCATACGCCCTGTTCCTTTAAGATCTTGCGAATTGATCTTATACGTTCCACCACTCTCAAGTTGGGCATTGACCAGTTTCATCATGGTTTCAAGTGGCATATTGGTTTGAATCGAATCTTGCAACCCTTTTATAATACCGTCATAATTTTTCAAAGCTTCTGTTGAGGTTAACTTTTGCAAAATAGCAACAATTACCTTTTGTTGGTTGCGACCACGATCCCGGTCTCCATCTGCCAAGGAATAACGCTCACGCACAAATCCCAAAGCTTGTTCCGAATCAAGATGAACATTCCCTACGGAATAGAACTTCCCATTTGTATGAGCAGTAAACTCTTGATCATTATAAACATCAACTCCATCAAGGAGATCAATCAATTTCAAGAAAGAGGTGAAATTCAAACGAGCATAATAGTTCAAGTCAATACCGTAAAGATTTTCCAATGTATGAATTGAAGCGTCTACCCCATAGATACCCGCATGGGTCAACTTATCTTTTTGGTTGTTACCACCATCTGCAATTGGAACATAAGAATCACGAGGTGTTGTTGTCAAGAGAATCTTTTTCGTTTCGCGATTCACTGTCATAATGATATTGACATCAGATCGAGAAACTGAACTGATTGGACCGTAAGTATCAATTCCACTGATATAAACGTTGAAACTGTCACCTTTGACATCTTTTGGAGTTTCAACCGTCTTGGTTAATTCTTTGGTATAGATTTTCTTAATTTTTGAAGCATAGTCTGGATATTCAGATTCGATAATGTTTTCAAAGACACTGTTTAAGATAATCGCTTTCGTATCTCCAGCCAATAAACTCTTATAGGCTGCAAGATAGGAACGACTTTCTTCGACTGTTAATTCCTTATTTTGAGTCGCTTTCAGATCATTCATCAACTGTTGGATATTATCCTTATCCGTCCCAGTAGGTCCCATTACACTGGTTACCTGACTGATATTATCAATTGGACTATCTGCTAACACCGCAATACTCATCGAATAATTTGAGTAGTTTGATGTTGCATTCAAACGACTGGTAAAACCAATGAACTGCCCTACAGCAAAGAGAGAAGTTCCACTGATTAAAATACCAAGCAGTAATAAAATCAGCGTTAGATTCTTAGCTTTCTTGGACCAAATCAAAAAAAAGCACAAAATAGCTAAGACCACAATTAGGACGGCAACTACTATATTCAGATATCGGAAGTCTAGCATATTGTATTTGAAAATCAAAAACAATAAAAAGACTGCTAGTACGGCATAGATAGCTAGCAACCCCCAACTAATCAACATCTTTGTTTTACCCTGACGAGCCCGCTTCGAAAACCTACTCACGATATACCTCTATTATCAATTTTTATTTCATTTCATTATATCATAAAAAATACACTTGTGGGCTAAATCCACTTAGGTGAGGCGTTTTCATCTTATTTCCGAAACATTCTTTTGGATTTACAAACAATTACATCAATAAATTTATACTCAATGAAAATCAAAGAGCAAACGAGCCTCAGGTTGCTCAAAACACTGTTTTGAGGTTGTAGATAAGACTGACGAAGTCAGTCACATATATACGGCAAGGCGACGTTGACGCGGTTTGAAGAGATTTTCGAAGAGTATTATAGTAGATTGAAATAAGATACGAACAAATTGATTAGGAAAGTTAAATTAATTTCTAGAAACATTTTAGCAACTATAGTGTACTATTCCAGATTCAATAAACTATAAAATGAAGAGTATTAAAATAAAAAAACGCATACTATCAGGTATTGAAAAACCTTGATACTATGCATTTTATTTCGAGGGTATTTATACTCAATGAAAATCAAAGAGCAAACTAGGAAGCTAGCCGCAGGCTGTACTTGAGTACGGCAAGGCGACGCTGACGTAGTTTGAATTTGATTTTCGAAGAGTATTACTTCATTTTCTCCTGAAATTGAGTTTTTCCCAGCCTATCATTTATTTAACATGATTCTCTGCTTCTTTTTGAGCTTTTTCAATTGCTTTTTTGCTTTCTTGCTCCCATTTAGTCTTGGCTTCTTCATACTGTTTAGTCGTAACAGTATCTTTTTGCAGTTTCATATACTTATAGTTATAACCGTCACCCTTGATACCGACCAATGAGTATCCTCTTGTAAATGGTATCACTTTGGTCACAGAAGCAGTCCCTCCTCCTGACATTGCTGACATAATAAGAGAGTTATCAATCATCCAAGCCTGAGCTTCAGCATATTTCTCATAGCGTTTGCTTACATCTTTATTTTCACTATCCGCATCTTTGAGCATTTTAGTGTAAGTATCCAAACCTAGGCTAGCAATCTTCGCTTTATCTTCCTTGGCATCTAGACCAAAAATCTTGAGATAGAATCCATCCTCTGCATTGAAAGGATTGAGGTAAGTAGATGGATCCTGATAATCCGCTACCCAACCATCAAAACTTAAATCATAATCTCTTGCATTGGGAGTAGGAGCCAAGAAGGCTACGTTATTATACTCATCTGTAGAGAGTTGTTGAACGTCAATAACAAGATTATCAGCACCTAAAACAGACTCAAGGGTCTGTTTCACAGAATTCATACCAGTCACAGCATTTTTATTTGTCTGATCAACAGCTATATCCAAGTGAATTGGGAAGGTCACACCTTGATTTGCCAAGTCTTTTTTGGCTTCCGCAAATTTTGCTTGGGCTTTTTCTTTGTTGAAATAGGCATCCTGAGCATCTGCTAGGTTCATACCTGCCCACTCTGTTCCATAGTTGACCAATTTAGAAGCGACTACTTCTCCAAAGGTCTTGTCTCCAACTTGGACAAAGGTAGGAGGAACTAGGGTGTTCCGAAGGGTCTTGCTAGCCGCTTCTTCCCCATTTGACTGGGCAGAGTAGGCTGCACGGTCCAAGGCAAAGTTCACCGCTTGGCGGAAGTTCTTGTTCAAAACAGCTGTCTCAGTTGACTTCTTCTGCTCATCTGTCGTTTTAGATGTATGGTTGTAAGCCTTACGGTTGACGTTGAAATTGAAGTACCAAGAAGTCTTGTCTTGCAAACTATAGACGATATTATCCTTATATTTCTCCTTGGTCTTGGCAAAGTTTGAACTATTTGGATAAACCCCAGCGATAGAATAGGCTCCACTTTCAAAGTTACGGATGGTCAATTCTTGGTCTGAGCCATCAAAATAAGCCAACTTGACATGTTCAATCGATACTTTATCATGATCGTAGTAATGCGGATTTTTCACATACTCGACCGATGATTTTGATGTGAAGTCTTTTAACAAATAAGGTCCACTGTAAAGAATGCTATCTGGAGATAGGGTACCAAAATCTTTCCCTTTTGAGTTTAGAAACTCTTCATTTACTGGGAAGAGAATACTATTGGTTGTTTTGGAGTTCCAGTAAGGTTCTGGGCGTGTCAAAGTATACTCAACAGTCTGGTCGTCAATGGCCTTCACCCCAACCTTAGAAAAGTCAGAATCCGCTCCTGTAATATAATCATTCAAACCCTTGATGGAATTTTGAATCAAGTCAATGGCCTGTGATTTATTATCCACTGCGTACTTAATACCCGTCACAAAATCTTGTGCCTTGACTGGGGCGTACTCTTCACCGTCAGCTGTGAACCATTTGGCATCTTTTCTTAATTTGTAGGTATAAGTCAGACCGTCGCTCGAAACAGACCAGTCTTCCGCCAAAGATGGAACTAGATTTCCGTGGTTGTCATTCTCAAGCAAACCATCAACTAGGTTGGTTATAATCGATGTATTGTCAGCGTAGTAATCTAATAAATAGTTAAATGTAGTTGGATTTCCACTAAAGGTTGATGAGTAAGTTTTTGTATCTGAACCTGATTGCCCGCAAGCAGCTAAAAGCAAAGCAGCCGCAAAGGTCAGGCCTGCGCTAAGGACACGCTTCTTTGTATTCATCTTCTTTCTCCTTTATGTTAGTTTTTATAACATAACCTTATTCTACCAAAATAGCAGTAATTTGTAAAGTTAATTGAATTTCTAGAATGGAAGTTTATAAACTCTAGGCATTAAAAAACAAAGGATTCCTGTCTTTCATACAGTCCTCCCTTGTTTTTATACGATTTATTAACTAAAAAACCATTTGTAGAAACGAGCCTAGACTCATTTTACGTGTTTTTCTAAATCCTTTTGATACTGAGCATTCGATTCTAGTTTTTCCTTTTGCCACTTCTTGAGAGCTGCCTCATACTCTTTCGTTGTGACAATATCATTTTGAAGTTCCATTCCTTTAAAAATAAATGGATCCCCTTTGATACCAACTTGTGAATAAGCTTTAGTAAATGGCACAGCACGACTTACCATAGGAGAACCTCCTGAAGACGCCACTGGAATAAGGAGAGAACTATCTGTTACCCAAGCTTGAGCCTTAGCATATTTCTCATAACGTTTGTCAAGATTGGTCGTCTCAGAAGCAGCATCGTCCAAGAGCTTCTTGTATTCATCCAAGCCAACTTTCGCCATGACTTCAGGATCCTTGCCCTTTGTTATACCTAGGTGTTTCAAGGCAGAACCCTTCTTAGCATCTAAAATATTGAGATAGGTTGCTGGATCTTGGTAATCTGGTCCCCAACCTGTTCCGTTCAAATCATAATCTTTTTGAGTTGGCACTTTTGCTTGGGAAGTAATACTTTCCTTCTCATTATCTGTCATTTGAAGAACATCTACAATGACATTCTCAGAACCAAGCGTTTCTTCAATCGATTGTTTTAATGAATTTGTCTGTTGAACTGCAACTACATCTGTCTGTTCTACTGGTACATCCAAATGAATCGGGAAACTTACTCCCTTGCTTTGCAATTCTGACTTCGCTTTCTCAAATGCTGATTTGGCCTTCGTAGGATTGTAAATTGTATCCTTACCATCTGTGAGAGTTACATCTTTCCACTGTTCTCCATATTTCAGTAGTTCATCCTGAGCCAACTGTCCGAAGGTCTTCCCTGCTACCTGAACATAATTATCTGGCACTAGACTATTACGAATAATCTTATCCGCACCTTCTTCACCGTTTAATTGAGCTGTATAGGCATGGCGATTAAAGGCAAAATTAATCGCTTGACGGAAATTTTTATTCAGCATAGCTTCTTTTGTAGAAAGCTTTTGTCCTTCATCTGTCTTGGCTGTTTTATTATATGATTGACGATTTACATTAAAAGTAAAGTAGTAGCTAGTTGCTTCCTGAGGGCTATAAATAATCTGATCGCCATATTTCTCTTTGGTTGAAGCAAAACTTGAACTATTTGGGAAAAGTCTCGCTGTATTATATGCTCCTGTAGCGAAACTACGGATAAGGGATTCTTGATCTGAACCGTCATAGAATGTTAATTTTACATTATCAACCTTGACATTTTCCTTATCCCAATAGTTAGGATTTTTTTCATACTCAATCACAGATTTAGAAATCAAAGATTTCAAAAAATATGGACCATTGTAAAGAATACTTGATGGAGTTGGCGCTCCGTAATCCTTACCAGTTGCATTCAAAAACTCTTCATTTACAGGAAGCATGGTTGCAGTGGTTACTTTAGAGTTCCAAAAACTTTCTGGTTTATTAAGGGTATATTCTACCGTATAATCATCAAGAGCTTTAACACCTACAGTTGAAAAATCATTGGTCTCACCACTAACATAGGCCTCCAAACCTTTGATTGATTTTTCAATCAAAGAAAGACCATCTGACTTACCATCTGCTGCATGTTTCAGACCTGTAACAAAGTCCTGAGCCTTAACTTCTGCATACTCCTCTCCTTCAGAAGTGTACCACTTCACACCCTTACGAAGTTTGTAAGTATAAGTCAAACCATCAGCTGAAACAGTCCAATCCTCTGCTAAAGACGGAACAAGATTCCCATATTTATCATTTTCTAAAAGACCATCAACAACATTACCAATCACGTCAGAGGTCGAACTTTTACTCGTAATGCTATAATCCAAGGAAGACGGATCTACTGCATAAACATAAGAAAAACTCCTCGGGGCATCTGCTTTCTTATCGCTTTTCCCACAAGCCGTTAAAAGAAGGGCTGCACTCATCGTTAATCCTGCTCCTAAAATCCACTTTTTAGATTTCATAATCAAACTCCTTTAGTAATATGTTATTTCCACCATTATACTCTATTTTATTCTAAATGCAAGAGCTTTCGACAGATTTTTTAGAAAATTCTAACAAATGTTTTTAAAAGAGTTTTCTGAAAAACTTTTAGCAAAAAACCTCAAACTCTATAAGCTTGAGGTCCCCACTTTTTAGTCAGTCATTTCCACACAGAAAGCATCCCATGGAGCCAAGCTTTGTTTTTCAAAGGCTTCTTGAGCCGCAGTGTTTTCAATCAAGACTGATTTAACTTTTCCTTCTACTACCAAGTCTTGTTTTTCATTGGACAAGTTGGCTACGACTAGGAATCGACGGTCACCATCTTTACGGATATAGGCAAAGACCTTGTCAGCCGTATCGAGTAATTCAAAATCAGCTCGAATCAGCCAGCTGTTCTCCTTGCGGATTTGAACCAGCTTCTGATAAGTATAGAAAATAGAATCTGGATTTGCCAGCGCTTCTTGAACATTGATTTCTTCATAGTTTGGATTGACTGCCAACCAAGGTTGACCTGTTGAAAAGCCAGCATTTTGGCTCTCATCCCATTGCATTGGAGTACGGGCATTGTCGCGACCAATGACACGGATACTATCCATAATTTCTTCCATCGGAACGCCTTCTTCAAGAGCTTCACGCGCATAGTTGAGCGATTCAATATCTTCTACTTGCTCCAGTGTTTCAAACGGATAGTTGGTCATCCCAATCTCTTCACCTTGGTAGATATAAGGTGTTCCTCTCATCAAATGAAGCAAAATCGCAAAGGCTTTGGCCGATTTTTCGCGGTATTCTTGGTCATTGCCCCAGATTGAGACGATACGAGGGAGGTCATGATTATTCCAAAAGAGCGAATTCCAGCCATCCTCAACTCCTAATTCTGTCTGCCATTTATTGAAAATCTCTTTCAACTTAGCGATATTCAGCTCTTTTTGATAGTGCCATTTAGGTTCTCCTTCCTGATACTGAAGACAAATGTGTTCAAACTGGAAGACCATAGACAGTTCTTGCCCCTTTGGATCCGAGTAGAGCTTGGCAATCTCTGGCGTTGCACCCCAGGTCTCTCCTACTGTCAATAGATTCTTATCTCCAAAGGTTGCCTGATTCATTTCCTTGAGATAAGGGTGGAGCATAGGGCCGTTATTAACTACTTTCTCATCAGGAATTTTCCCAATCATGTCAATAACATCCATACGGAAACCGCCAATGCCTTTATCAATCCAGAAGTTCATCATTTCATAAATTTTCTGGCGAAGTTTTTCATTTTCCCAGTTGAGATCAGGCTGTTTTTTACTGAAAAAGTGAAGATAGTATTGACCTGACTTTTCATCGTATTCCCAAGCAGAGCCACTAAAGATAGAATCCAAATCATTAGGTTCATCTCGCCAGATATAGTAGTCTCGCTCAGGGCTATCAGGATTTTCACAGGCCTCGACAAACCAAGCATGTTCATCCGAGGTATGATTGACCACCAAGTCCATGATAATTCGGATATCACGCTTCTTAGCTTCTGCAATGAGTTCATCCATGTCCTCCATGGTCCCGAAAATAGCTGCAATCGCTTGATAATCAGCAATATCATAGCCATTATCGTCCATAGGGCTGTCATAAACTGGAGAAAGCCAAATCGCTGTAATCCCTAACTTTGCTAGATAGTCTAACTTACTGGTAATTCCTGGCAAATCGCCAATTCCATCTCCGTTGCTATCCATAAAACTCTTTGGATAGACTTGATAGACTACGGCATTGTGCCACCATTTTTCTTGCATTTTCTTACCTCATTATTTTAATAATCTACAGTCTATGATAGCGCTTTTCAAAACTTTGTGCAAGCGTTTGCCTAATCTTTTTGATTTCTTTTTTAACTCCATAGTTTCCTAACTTCCAATTTTTTATTATAATAGAGGTCAGAGGTAAAAAAATGAAAAAACAAGCTTTTAGTTCTGAAAACTATTTGAATCTACAGCGCGACCACATTTTGGAGCGCATTAACCAATTTGACGGCAAGCTCTACTTGGAGTTTGGTGGCAAAATGTTAGAAGATTTCCACGCTGCTCGCGTCCTTCCTGGTTATGAGCCTGACAACAAAATCAAACTCTTGCAAGAATTGAAAGAGCAGGTTGAGGTTGTGATTGCCATTAATGCTAGCAACATCGAACATTCCAAAGCACGTGGTGACTTGGGCATTTCTTATGACCAAGAAGTTCTTCGTCTGATTGATAAATTCAATGAATTGGGAATTTTTGTTGGCTCTGTTGTCATCACACAGTACGCTGGCCAACCAGCTGCAGATGCCTTCCGCAACCAACTTGAGAAAAACGGAATCGATTCTTATCTTCATTATCCAATCAAAGGATATCCAACAGATATGGATCACATCATTTCTCCAGAAGGTATGGGAAAAAATGACTACATCAAAACCAGTCGTAACTTGATTGTCGTAACCGCTCCTGGACCTGGTTCTGGAAAATTGGCAACTTGTATGTCCAATATGTACCACGACCAAATCAATGGTATCAAGTCTGGTTACGCTAAATTTGAAACCTTCCCAGTTTGGAATCTTCCCCTTCATCACCCAGTCAATTTGGCCTACGAGGCAGCCACAGCTGACCTTGACGATGTCAACATGATCGACCCCTTCCATCTCCAAACTTACGGAGAAACAACTGTCAACTACAACCGTGATATCGAAATCTTCCCTGTGCTCAAGCGCATGTTGGAACGCATTCTAGGAGAGTCTCCATACGCTTCTCCGACAGATATGGGTGTCAACATGGTTGGTTTCGCTATTACAGATAATGAGGCTGCTATCGAAGCCTCTAAACAAGAAATCATCCGTCGCTACTATCAGACTGTTCTTGATTTCAAAGCCGAAAAAGTGGGCGAATCTGCTGTCAAGAAAATCGAGTTACTCATGAACGACCTCGGTATCACACCTGCAGACCGCAAGGTTGCTGTCGTTGCACGTCAAAAAGCAGAAGAAACTGGCGGACCAGCCCTAGCCCTTGAATTACCAAATGGGGAAATTGTCACTGGTAAGAACTCAGAACTCTTTGGCCCTACAGCCGCTGCTCTTATCAACGCTATCAAGAAATCAGCTAACATTGCGAAAGAAGTAAAACTAATCGAGCCTGAAGTTGTTAAGCCAATCCAAGGTCTTAAAATCGATCATCTGGGTAGCCGCAATCCACGCCTTCATTCAAATGAAATCCTGATTGCTCTTGCCATCACAGCTACAGAAAATTCTGATGCTGCTCGTGCTATGGAAGAACTTGGCAACCTCAAAGGAAGCGAAGCCCACTCAACCATCATCTTAACCGATGAAGACAAGAATGTCCTTCGCAAATTGGGTATCAATGTAACCTTTGATCCATACTACCAATACGACCGCTTGTATCGTAAGTAACGATTTCAACCTCTCCACTCTCGGAGAGGTTTTCTTTCTGCCTCAGGAGCCAGCTTTATGTTATAATGAAAGAAGAAAACTGAAAGGATTTACCATGTCAAAAGAAGTTATTGTCGAAAGTTTTGAACTTGACCACACCATTGTTAAAGCACCCTATGTTCGCTTGATTGGGGAAGAAACAGGGCCAAAGGGAGATGTTATCTCCAATTATGATATTCGCTTGGTGCAACCAAACGAAGACTCTATCCCTACCGCTGGTCTTCACACTATCGAGCACCTATTAGCCAAACTCATCCGTACCCGCATCGACGGCATGATTGACTGTTCACCATTTGGTTGCCGCACAGGCTTCCACATGATTATGTGGGGACGCCACACCAGCGCTGAAATTGCTGCCGTCATCAAGGATTCGCTCAAAGAAATCGCTGAGACTACTACTTGGGAAGATGTTCCTGGAACAACCATCGAATCTTGCGGAAACTACAAGGACCACAGCCTCTTTTCTGCGAAAGAATGGGCGAAACTCATCTTGGAGCAAGGAATTTCAGATGATGCCTTTGAGCGTCATGTCATCTAAACACAAAAAAGGAACCGGCTTTTCAGCTGGCTCCTTCTTTTTTTATCCTCAAAATTTTGTCTTATACTCAATGAAAATCAAAGAGCAAACTAGGAAACTAGCCGCAGGCTGTACTTGAGTACGGCAAGGCGACGTTGACGTGGTTTGAATTTGATTTTCGAAGAGTATTAGGCTTTTTCACGAATGATCAAAATACCATCTTCCATATCTGCTTCCAGATGTTTAGCATCCAAATGATCCAAGTGGAAGTCTGTTACCTTATCACGAATTTCTTGTTCAACCACGCGACGGAGTGGACGAACACCCATGACTTCGTCATAGCCTTCTTCAGTGATATAGTCTTTAGCCGCTTGACTGACTACCAAATCAATGTCTTTCTTAGCCAAGGTTTGGTTAACTTCAGCCAACATCAAGTCCACAATCTTAGAAAGATCTTCCTTAGTCAAGTGCGAGAACTCGATAACTGCATTAAAGCGGTTGAGGAATTCTGGACGGAAGAAGGGTTTCAAACGGTCCATCAATTCTGGTTTGTCCGCATCTTCTGTCAAGTTGGCTTCATAGCCAAATCCAGCATTTGAGGTCGCAATAATGACAGTGTTTTTAAAGTTTACTGTATTCCCTTGACCATCTGTCAAACGACCATCATCCAAGACTTGGAGGAGCAGAGTGATCACTTGAGGATCAGCCTTTTCAATCTCATCCAAAAGAATGATAGAGTAAGGATTACGACGCACACGTTCTGTCAAGGTATTGCTATTGTCATCATAACCCACATAACCTGCTGTTGTACCGATTAGCTTAGAAACGGCTATACGGTCACTGTATTCAGACATATCCAAACGAATGATTGCGTCCTTAGTTCCAAACATATCAAGCGCCAATTGCTTAGCAAGTTCTGTCTTACCAACCCCAGTTGGTCCTACAAAGAGGAAGCTGCCGATTGGGCGATTGCCTTCATCAAAACCAGCACGGTTACGACGGATAGCACGAGCTACCGCTTCTACCGCCTTATCTTGACCAATCACCTTGTCTTGCAAGCGATGAGCCATATCTTTCAAACGTTCGATGTCTGATGCTCCCATTTGAGATACTGGAATACCCGTCATTCGTTCCACAGACTCAGCTACATCGTTGACACTTGCAGTCACTTTCATATCTTCTGTGTGGTTTTCGATTTTCTTTTCTAATTCTGCAATACGTGTTTTATAGTTTAGAGCTGCTTCAAAATCTTCCGCCTCAACAGCTTTTTCTTGCTTCTCTTTCTCCGCTTCAATTTCACGTTCAACAGCATGCACATCTGTTACTGGATGTTGTGCTGCCAAGTGAGCTGCCGTAACATCGACAAGGTCGATAGCCTTATCTGGCAAGCTACGTTGAGGAATATACTGAACAGAATAATCCACTGCTGCTTTCAAAACTTCGTCTGGCAAGATGACATTGTGGTGTTGTTGATAGAGATCACGAATTCCTTGAAGGATTTTATATGTATCCTCTGCTGAAGGAGCATTGACCTTGACTTCGTTGAAACGACGAGCAAGAGCTGCATTCTTCAAGATAGTATTACGGTATTCGTCTTGAGTCGTTGCCCCAATCACTGTCAATTCTCCACGAGAGAGGGCTGGCTTGAGAATATCTGCAAGTCCCTTAGAACCACTGTCTCCACCAGCGCTACCAGCACCGAGGATTTGGTGAATTTCATCAAAGAAGAGGATAATATTCCCCGCTTCTTTGACCTCATTGACTAGATTTTGAACGTTTTCTTCAAAGCTACCACGGTATTGAGTCCCAGCTTCAAGACCTGAGATATCAATGGAAATAATTTCCTTATTCTTAATAGCAGCTGGAACATCGCCGTTCACAATAGCTTGTGCCAAGCCTTCGACAACTGCTGTCTTACCAACACCTGCATCTCCAACCAAAACAGGATTGTTTTTGGTACGGCGTGAAAGGATTTCAGATGTTTCTTGAATTTCCTTGTTTCGTCCGATGACAGGATCCAGCTTGCCCTCACGCGCTTCCGCTGTCAAGTTTCGACCCAGTTTAGCAAGGACACCGTCTTGTTTCATACCTGACGTATGTTGTGGCATTTGTCCATCAACTTCTGCATTTCCTGGCAATTGACCAGTTGCACGATAGTGAGCAAATTCCTCAGGTGTCACTTCGCGTCCATTAATCAAGTAACGACGGTTTTCAGAACTGTATCCTCGCATACCACCCATCAATTGGTTAAATAGATCATCCATGTTGTTAAAATTATTAAAGTTGTTGTTCATATTCTTTACCTCTTTTTGTATTTCTTCGTTATTATTACTGATATTGACTATCTTTGACCTTTGTTTTAAAAAATTTAGACTAGCTAAATGGCTACTCTACGTACTATTTCTGGTTTTTCTTTTTCAAGCAGGAGTAGACTATCTTTACTTCTGAAGATTTCTAGATGAAACATAGACCCACCTCTTTCTATTTTACTTTAAATAATACTCTTCGAAAATCTCTTCAAACCACGTCAGCTCTATCTGCAACCTCAAAACAGTGTTTTGAAAACCTGCGGCTAGCTTCCTAGTTTTCTCTTTGATTTTTATTGAGTATAAGTATTCGAGTAAGGCTTTCATTTACCTTACGTTCATAATATACTACATTAGTCAGAAAAGGTCAAGAGATTTGACTTTAATTGACCAATATTTTTTAGAATGCAAAAACACCCTGAAACATCAGGGTGCCATTCTTACATCAAATATAAAATTGCTAACGTCAAGAGACTTGCTAGAAGTCCCACTCCCCAAAAGAAGAAGTCAACCTTCCACTCGCTCCAAGGATTTCCCTTACCAGACAATCCTCCAAGCTCAAAATGGTGATGCACAGGCGTCATACGGAAAATACGTTTGCCACCAGTCATTTTGAAGTAACTGACTTGCATCATGACTGAAGTTGTTTCAAAGACATAAACAATTCCGATAATCAAGAGAGTCCATTCTTGGTGGAGAGCCATAGAGATAGCTGCCAGCATTCCACCTAGAGCCAAACTTCCCACATCACCCATAAAGACCTTAGCAGGCTTGTGGTTAAAGACGAAGAAACCGAGTAAGCCACCAATCATGGCAAGAATCACCAGAAGAATATCCATCTGACCTTGCACATAGGCAATAACTCCATATGCAGACAAACTAATCACGACTGAAATACTAGCCAGACCATCAATTCCGTCTGTCAAGTTGACTGCGTTTGAAAAACCGACTAGCCAGAACAGTGCAAAAACAATATAGAAAATCCCTAGATGCACTTGGTAACCAAAGACTGAAAGCATATCGCCACCACGCTCATAGAAAAGGTAGAAAATGACGCCACCTAGAAGTTGAAGAGCCAATTTCTGTTTGGGATTTAACCCCTCATTGATTTTACGAAAGACCTTGAGAAAGTCATCTAAAAATCCGACAAGTCCATAAAGGACCAAGATGAACAAAATCATTCCCACATTATTGGTCAATTGTTTTGAAAAAAGAGCAACGAGGAAACTCACTACAACTGCAGCAATGAGGAAAACAAGTCCCCCCATAGTTGGCGTGCCAGCTTTTGCCTGATGCTGTTTGACATCCTCATGCATCTGCTGGCCTGTGATTTGCGCCTTTCTATAAAATTGGATAAAGGCCGGAATTCCTACTACAGTTAGTAAAAATGTCACAATCCCAGCACTGATGGAAATAAACATATTAGTCTCCTAAAGTTAATGTAATTTTTTTAATGTTTTTGATAGCTGTATTGGTCCGAACATCTTGCTTCTGAACAACGGAACCTGAGCCTTCAAATTCCAATTTAATATCTAACCATTTGGCAAAGGTCTCAGCAGTCTCTTTTTTCCAACCATACATGTCTGGAATTTCTTCCACCTTATCAGATAAAAGGAGAACTTGTTGGTTTGGTGTAAGATTTTTTCCTTCTTCTACAGAAGACTCTTTAATCTTTGTTCCAGTACCAACAACGATTGGTTGCACAATATTGCGGCGTAAGGCTTCCGCCAAATCACCAGGTGAAATATCCTTGATGCTAGGCATTGCATAAGAAGACTCTGTCGTCACTTGATCTAAATTCTTAGCAGGTGATAGAAGATTGAGAGAGTCTTTCATAGCTGAAGCCCGCTCCAAGATAGGATTGGCAAATTCTCCCAACTGGATACCTGAATAATGTTCAGGCTGTTGAACCGTTACATACAAGATAAAGTCAGGATTTTCAGCAGGGTTCATGGCTACAACTGAGAAAATATAGTTAGTAGAACCAACCAAGTAGCCTCCATTTTTCTCGTCAGCGATTTGAGCTGTACCAGACTTGAGGGCGACATTTTGACCTGGAACATTGACAGTCGCTTTGCCTGTACTATGGTTATACATGGTTCCATATCTAGGATCTGTTCCTACCAAGACCATGTGAGTACGAGTTTGGCTAGCTGCATCTTTCGAAACAGGATTCCCTACAATTTCTTTTTGAGATTTACGAACAGATTGGTTATTTGGATCATACAAGGCCGTAATAAATTTCGGCTCCAACATGACGCCATCATTGGCAATGGCAGTAAAGGCACGAATCATTTGAGTTTGGGTTACTGAAATCCCTTGTCCAAATGAACTCTGAGCAATATTAACAATATTGTCAGCTGGAAGTTGACCAGCGTATTCATCTGTCAAACCAAAACGGGTCGGAACACCAAATTTAAAGCGGTTTAGATAGTCCAACCAAGTTGCATCACCCATTTTCTGCTCAAGCAGTGTCATCCCAATATTACTTGAGTGAGCAAATCCTTGAGAAAAGGTCATCATACCACCGCCAGTCAAACCTTCATTAACGTCCCAATCTCGGATTGTCGCATCTGCTATTTTTAATTCACTGCTATTGAAGAATTCTCCACCTGGGAAGGTATTGTTATCAATAGAAGCAGCTAGCGTCATGACCTTCATGGTTGACCCTGGTTCATAGTTACTTTGATAAAGGATATCACGCCAAACAAAGTCCTTAGTGATTCCTTCCTTAGTATCGGCATCAAATGTTGGTCGTTGCGTTGTTGCGAGAATTTCCCCTGTTTTGGCACTAACCAAGGTCGCCGTCATGTACTTACCTTTTACCTTTTCTAGAAAGGCATTCATCTGGGTTTCCATGAAAGATTGGAGCGGACTAGACAATGTTGTATAGACATCCTTACCATTCACAGTCTTCTGCGATACCTGTTCTGTACCTGGGACGATATTTCCTAAACGATCTTTTTCATAGGTAATAACCCCATCTGTCCCTGCAAGAATAGTATTCAAGGAACTCTCTAAACCAGAAGTTCCTAACAAACTCTTGCTGCCATCCTCATTTTCATGAAGTTGGGCTAAACCAATAAAACTAGAAGCAAATTGTCCATTTGGATAGCTTCTGTTAGGGCTAGTTGTAAAGTCAATTCCTTCAACACTAGCCTCTTTTAATTCTTTTTTAATAGCCATCATATTGGCATAGGTAATCCCATTTCCTTTTGCACCAAAAGAAACTTGGGTCAAATTTGGTTGAGCCAGCTGCTCTTTTACATAAGCTTCATCCATATCCAAATATTTATGGAAAACTTCTGCTACCTTATTAAACTGAGAATCCTCTACATAAAGAATTTTCCCCGTTGCCGACTTGTATTTTTTATCAATAACAGCATATACGTTATAGGAAGTCGCATCTTCAGCGATGGGGACTCCATTACGGTCATAGATGGTTCCACGCTTAGCAGGAACTGTGCGAGTTGTTTGGTGAACCTTCTTAGCTTCTTTTACTAGATCCGTTCCAAATTTACTACCCCTTCCGATGATAATCGCAAAATTAACCAGAAAGATAGCAAAAAGGATAACAGCTCCAAAGCTGATGTACTTGCCGACTATTCTACGGTTTTCTGCTGGAGATTTACGATTTCTTATCGCAAATCGGGTTATTTTTTCTGTCCATTTCATATCTTACTCCGCTGTTCGGATATTTTCGTTATTCAATTTCAAATCTTTTTTATCTGCAATCTCTTTCAAGCGCTCTGAACGAATCAATTCATTCACTTCCTGCTTGGCATCGTCCAGCTCTGTTTTCTTTTCCTCTATCTGCGCATTGATTTTTGTCAAATCACTTTGCACTTGCAAAAGTCGTGTTTGCATAAAGATAATGCTCACTGCTAAGACGAGAGCCGTAAAAGCGATGGAAAGATAAAAAGCCTTCTCCACACGGGAGAATTTTTTGATACGACTCTGCAAGAATTGACTGGTTGTTTCTTTTTTATCTACCATTTTTTCCTCTTACTTGTGAATTTTTTTGGCCACGCGCAACTTAGCTGAATGCGAGCGGTTATTGGCTTCTAACTCTTCCACACTTGGCAAGATTGGCTTACGGGATACCAATTCCATCTTGGGCTTGAGATCATCTGGGATGAAAGGCAAACCTTTAGGAACTTCAACCGTTGAAGCTTCCTTGAACAATTGCTTGGTCAAGCGGTCTTCCAAGGAATGAAAGGTAATCACTGAAATTCTACCATCTAGAGCCAACATGTCCATAGCCTGCTGGATAGATTCATCTGCCGCTCCCAGTTCATCATTGACTTCAATTCGAATAGCCTGGAAAATCTGCTTGGCAGGATGCCCCTTTTTCTTGAGTTCCTTGGCAGGTTTGGCCGACTTAATAATTTCTGCCAACTCAGTCGTTGTCTCGATTGGCTTGACTTCACGTGCTTGTTCAATCTTACGCGCAATCTGTTTAGAGAATTTGTCCTCGCCATACTTGAAGAAAATACGAACCAAGTCATGATAGTCATAGTGGTTCACCACTTCATAGGCTGTCAGACTAGCATCCTGATTCATACGCATATCCAGTGGCGCATCCTTTTTATAAGAAAAACCACGCTCACGCTGATCTAGTTGAGGACTAGACACTCCCAAGTCATAACAAATTCCATCAATTTCCTGGACACCAGCTTCGCGCAAACGTGCCTGTAAATGACGGAAGTTATCCTTTATAAAAGTCACCATCCCCTTTTCAATGTAAGGTGCCAAACGTTTTTGAGCATTGTCAATGGCATTCTGGTCCTGATCAAAGGCATAGAGATGGCCTTTTTCACTTAATTTACTTAATAAATATTCGCTATGGCCTGCTCCACCCAAAGTCGCATCAACGTAGATACCGTCAGGCTTTACGTCGAGCATATCAATCGTCTCGTGGAGTAAGACCGTTACATGATGAAATTCTTTTGTCATATCCTATCTATTTTACCACAAATCCGACCAGCTTGCACTAGTCAGACAAATAGGCCAAAAACAAGTAAGATTTCTTTAAGAAATATGTCAAATATGCTTGACATTCGCTCTATAGAAGAATATAATGTAGTCAAATATATACGACACAAATCAGAAAGGAGAACAGATGAATCGTGTGAAAGAATTTCGCAAGGAACTGGGCATTTCCCAGCTCGAGCTCGCCAAAGATATCGGTGTCTCGAGACAAACTATCAACATGATTGAGAACGACAAGTACAATCCAACCCTGGAACTCTGTCTCAATCTCGCCCGCAGCCTCCAAACTGACCTCAACAGTCTCTTTTGGGAGGATGATTTTTAAAAAAGGAGCAAACTTATGAAAAAAGAAACCTTCACTGAAAAACTCATCAAGCGTACATACGGTATTTCTGATCCACTTGACGAATACAAACGACGCGAGGCTGATCGTATCGGCAATCAAGTCTTTATCTTCCTCTTTTATCTGATGATTTTCGGAAATCTTATTCCACTCCTTCTGGCCTATAAATATCCTCAAGAAGTGGCTCTAATCTATCCTCCTCTTATTTTAGTGATTGCCCTCATCGCTGCTAGCTATGTCACCTACCAAATGAAAAAAACAGGGATTACAGCTATTGATCCAGATATGCTGAGTGAGAAAGAAAGCAAGCAACTACATTACCCTGGTCTGAAAGCAGGTTTGTTCTTTGGTCTATGGATGTTTTTTATAACTCCTCTTCTCAGTATACTCATAGGTGAAGGTCAGGACTATTTTCATTCTCTCCTCACTATAAGAAATGGTGTCTCAAGCATTCTCGGTTCTATCTTCTTCGGAGCAAGCATACAGTTCCTCATCTCCCGTCGCATTGCAAAAGCTAAGAAAGATCAGGATAATGATTAGGAGGAAACTCATGAAAAAAGAACAGAAACAGTTACGTTATCCTAGTCTGAAAGCAGGTTCGATTTATGGAACAGTGATATTTTTTATAATTCCACTCATTGATACCCTAACAAGTGAAAATCCAAATTTTATCAGTTCTCTTCTAAATACAAAACATATTTTTAAAACTATACTGGGAGCTTTCTTTTTCGGAGTGATGATGCATATTATCGTCTCACTTCGTATTGCAAGAGCTAATACTCTTCGAAAATCAAATTCAAACCGCGTCAACGTCGCCTTGCCGTACTCAAGTACAGCCTGCGGCGAGTTTCCTAGTTTGCTCTTTGATTTTCATTGAGTATAAAAAAGACCAGGATTAGGAGGTACCTATGAAATCATTACTAACTTTACTGACCTATCATCTTTTGTTCAGTTCTCTGCTCATCTTCATTATCGTTTCAGGGAACTTGCCAATCAGCGAGATATTCCTCGGGCTAGTCTTTATTCCAGCACTTAACAAAGGACTGACTTATCTAAAGATTGACTCCCCAAAAACACGCATACTCAACTTAGCACTATACTTTATAATTCTATCTTTTCCACAACTGATGCTCATCTCAAGCGATTGGAAATATTATTTACTGCTGACTATCGCTAGCCTTTCTTCTATCACTTACCTTTATTATCTCTATCAATTCGTAAAAGAAAGTCAGTAAAACCACTCATTTAGGAGGTTACTAGCATGAAAAAAGAAGACTTAACCACTCGTCTACTTCGAAATCTCTTTCACATTCAGGGCCCTTTTGATGAATGCCGGCAAGAAATTATCTACAAAGCCTGTGCCCGCTCCATGGTCCAAATCGTTTATTCTTCCTTCTTCCTCTTCTTGTTTTATCTGTTATTTGGACGCTTCATAGAAGCCGTTCGCTATGCCATGCCCTACGTTTACTCTGGACTCATTTTTTTCATTACTTTAAAAACCCAAAGAGCTGTCAAAGAACTCCATCTGGAAAAAGATGACAAGTCAGAAATCATCCTCAAAACCTACAGCAAAGCCCAAATCAAATTTCGAAGCTGGGTTGTGTTTATCGGCCTTCAGATTGGCTTCTTTACCTTACTCATCTTTCATAAAGTCTTCGTTCAGCAGATGTCCTTTTCAGATTTTGGAAAGTTGCTCATGCAATTCGATAAAAGTGTCCCTTTCCTGATGTATGGACTGATTATCGGTAGTATTTTCGGAACCCTGACCTACGGCTTTCTATCACTTCAGGAGGAGAAAACTCCTAAAAATACCAAACAGAAAGAGAAAGGCAAACAATGACCTCAATCTACGATTTTTTAGTCTTAAACCAAGACAATCAAGAAACCCCATTAGATGCCTATCGTGGTAAGGTTCTCTTATACTCAATGAAAATCAAAGAGCAAACTAGGAAGCTAGCCGCAAGCTGTACTTGAGTACGGTAAGGCGACGCTGACGTGGTTTGAATTTGATTTTCGAAGAGTATTAATTGTCAATACTGCTACTGGATGTGCTTTAACGCCCCAGTACCAAGGTCTCCAAGAACTCTATGATCGCTATCAAGAAAAAAGTTTTGAGATTTTAGACTTCCCTTGCAATCAGTTTATGGGACAAGCACCAGGAAGCGCAGAGGAAATTAACGCCTTCTGTAGCCTACATTATCAAACCACTTTCCCACGTTTTGCCAAGATCAAGGTCAACGGTAAGGAAGCAAATCCCCTCTATGTGTGGTTGAAAGACCAGAAATCTGGCCCACTAGGAAAACGAATCGAATGGAATTTCGCTAAGTTTCTCATCGGTCGTGATGGGCAAGTTTTTGAACGCTTCTCTTCCAAAACAGACCCACAACAAATTGAAGAGGCCATACGAAAATTACTCTGATTTTTTGAATACATCCTTTCATTTAGTTTAATTTTTGAAAGGATGTATTTTTTCTTTAAAAAGCAAATGAATTTCTTTAAGTTAGATTGATTTTCTTACATTTCTCTATTGCATTTCTTGGAATAATTTAGTATATTTGTTATATTAAGGATTTTGGGTCATTTTAAAGATTAAGATGGCAATTTAAATTTTTTTATCTTAAGATGAAAGCGCTTAAATAGGAGGAAGGTTATACTCAAACTATTGAACAAATCAACTATCATTAAAGAAAATCGTTTCCAAGTCATACTTGGGCTCAGACAGTAGCTGACTGTCTTTATTCAAACTAGGAGTACATTATGAATCGATACCTTTTTGAAAAAGGGCAAACTTTTAGCATCAGAAAATTAACCGTTGGAGTTGCTTCGGTTATGGTTGGACTCGCTTTTTTTGCATCTGGAACAGCACTAGCTGACGAAGCAAAATTTGAAGCTACAAGTTCTCAACCAAACGTAGAAAAATTGGCCGGGGCTGAAAAAACCAAACCAGAAGTCAAAAATGAAAGTCCTGTAATCTCTACACCTCAAGAGTCAGATCAAGCAGAAAAAACTGTTAAACCAGTAGAGGAGAAAACTGTAGCAGATACTAAAACTGCTGACCTGCTTCCTGAAGAAATCCACGATCAAGCTTATCCTGACACGCCCGTGAAAAACATAGATACTTCAGCAATCGTAAACAAGAAGGATAGCCCAAAAGTTGAGACAGAAAGCATTCTAAAAAACAAGGAAGAACTTCCAAAAGAAGCTGAAAATGGTAATCGTGCAATCATCAACGGTGGTCTAGATTTGAAGCACGTCCCTTATGAAGGACAACCTGCTACTGCTGCTAGTATGATTTACACTATTTACAATGGTAGTTCCCAACGCTATATCGTGCCTGGTTCTGGTATTTTTGTGGCACCAAATGTCATCTTGACTGTCGCTCACAACTTTTTAGAATCAAACCGTGATACAAAAGAAGGACATATTCGAGGTGGAGATTCTGCTAAGTTTTACTATAACCTCGGTTCTAATTCTGCAGTTCGTAATTCTCAACCTGTAACGGGTAATACTACTCTTTTTAAAGAAGAAGATATTCATTTTTGGAACAAGAAAGAATTTGGAAAAGGATATCAAAATGACTTGGCTGCTGTTGTAGCACCTGTTCCTCTTCAAATCGCTAGTCCAAATAAAGCTGCTACCTTTGTTCCCTTGGCAGAAAATAAAACCTATCAACCAGGAGATCCTGTTAGCACGATTGGATATCCGAACGATTCAAGCTCACCAGAGCTCAAAAAACCAATTGTTGCTGGTCAACTTTACAAGGTAGATGGTGTTGTGAAGTCTGTTGATAAGTATGATGATAAAGGCTCAAAAGGCATCACCTATCATATGACTTCTATTTCAGGCCTTTCAGGTGCTGGCATTATCAACGGCGATGGTAAAGTAGTCGGTGTTCACCAACACGGCACAATTGAAAACGGCATCCCTGACAAAGACCGTTTCGGCGGCGGAATCGTTCTCTCACCTGAGCAAGTCAAATGGGTAAAAGATATTATCGCAAAATATGGTGTCAAAGGTTGGTACCAAGGTGATAATGGGAAACGATATTACTTTACTCCTGAAGGAGAAATGTTCAGAAATAAAACTGCTGTTATTGGTGAAAATCAATATTCTTTCGATGAAAACGGTGTTGCAACACTCATTAAAGGAATCGATTACGGACGTGTAGTGGTTCAACACGTAGACGAAACTGGCAATCCAATCAAAACTGATGATACTTTTGTTGAAAAGACCGAAGTTGGAACAGCTTTTGATTATGACTTCAAAAAAGAAATCGCTAAGACCGACTTCTATACAAAAAATCAAGAGAAATACCAGATTGTCTCTATTGATGGCGTCGAAATCAACAAACAACTCAAAGATGAGTGGACCTACAAGGTCGTCAGCAAAACAGCTCCAGGAACACGGCTCATCAAGGTGGTTTATAAAGTGAATAAAGGTTCATTTGCCATTCATTATCGTTTGAAAGGTTCAGGGCAAGAATTAGCAGATGTGGCTACTGATAATAACGATGGAAAAGAATACGATGTTTCCTTTGTAAATACTTTTGAAGCAAAAGAAATCGCAGGCTACCGCGCAATCACTCCACGCTTAGAAGCCAGCATCCAGCACAAGGGTGTGAATGATATCGTCTTTGAATACGAAAAAATCTCTGATAGCTCTAATCCGACTTCAACTGTTTTACCTGTTGCTCATCTAGAAGATAAGGAAACAGAAATCGGAAATCACGGTCCGCTTCCAAGCAAGGCTCAACTTGATTATCACAAAGAAGAATTAGCCGCCTTCATCCACTATGGTATGAATACTTATACTAATTCTGAGTGGGGACACGGAAATGAAGATCCTAAAAACTTCAATCCAACTAACTTAGATACAGACCAATGGATTCGTACTCTAAAGGAAACTGGCTTTAAACGCACTATTATGGTTGTCAAACACCACGACGGTTTCGTTATTTACCCATCTAAATATACAAATCATACCGTAGCTGCAAGCCCATGGAAAGAT
Organism: Streptococcus sp. UMB0029; assembly: GCF_002871495.1. Classification (GTDB taxonomy): domain Bacteria; phylum Bacillota; class Bacilli; order Lactobacillales; family Streptococcaceae; genus Streptococcus. Next base: position 81,902 of record NZ_PNGD01000007.1, on the reverse strand, counting down.
GGAAAAGGGGACCTTCTAGAAGAAATCTCTAAATCTGCTACTAAATACGATATGAACATGGGTGTTTACCTATCACCATGGGATGTTAATAGCCCTAAATATAAGGTAGCTACTCAAAAAGAATACAACGAATACTACCTCAATCAACTAAAAGAAATCCTTGGCAATCCAAAATACGGTAATAAGGGTAAATTTATCGAAGTCTGGATGGATGGAGCACGCGGTAGCGGTGCCCAAAAAGTAACCTATACTTTTGATGAGTGGTTCAAATACATCAAGGAAGCTGAGGGAGATATCGCTATCTTCTCTGCCGAACCAACAAGTGTCCGTTGGATTGGAAATGAGCGTGGTATCGCCGGTGACCCTGTATGGCATAAGGTCAAGAAAGCAAATATCACCGAAAATGTTAAGAACGAATACCTTAACCACGGTGATCCTGACGGAGATATGTACTCTGTAGGAGAAGCAGATGTTTCCATCCGCTCTGGCTGGTTCTACCACGATAACCAGCAGCCAAAATCTCTCAAAGAATTGATGGATATCTACTTCAAGTCTGTTGGTCGTGGAACGCCACTTCTTCTCAACATTCCACCAAACAAAGAAGGTAAATTCGCAGATGCGGATGTAGAGCGCTTGAAAGAGTTCAAGGCAACTCTAGATCAAATGTATGCGACTGACTTTGCCAAAGGAGCAACTGTAACAGCAAGTTCGACTCGTCAGAACCATCTCTACAAAGAAAGCCACCTTACAGACGGTAAAGATGATACTAGCTGGGCACTTTCAAATGATGCTACAACTGGTAGTTTCACAGTTGATTTAGGACAAAAGAGACGCTTTGACGTTGTAGAACTCAAGGAAGATATTGCCAAAGGGCAACGTATTTCTGGATTCAAAATTGAAGTCGAGATCAACGGACGCTGGGTTCCATATGGTGAAGGTTCAACCGTAGGCTATCGTCGTTTGATCCAGGGCCAACCTGTAGAAGCACAAAAAATCCGAGTTACGATTACTGGCTCACAAGCTACACCAATCCTAACTAACTTCTCAGTCTATAAAACCCCAAGCACTATCGAAAAGAATGATGGATATCCTCTTGGACTAGAATACCACTCAAATACAACGGCTGGCAAGGAAGGTACAACTTGGTACAATGAATCGGAAGGTATCCGCGGTACTTCTATGTGGACCAACAAGAAAGACGCCAAAGTCACCTATCGTTTCACAGGAACCAAGGCTTATGTTGTATCAACAGTCGATCCAAGCCATGGTGAAATGTCTGTATACGTGGATGGTCAAAAAGTCGCAGATGTACAAACCAAGAACAGTAGCCGTAAACGTAGCCAAAAAGTTTACGAAACTGGTGATTTAACACCTGGAGAACACACTATTACGCTCGTTAACAAAACAGGTGAACCAATTGCTACAGAAGGAATCTACACTCTAAACAATAACAGCAAGGGTATGTTTGAGCTTGAAGCAACTTCTTACGATGTCGAAAAAGGAAAAACTATTACTATTACAATTAAGCGTGTTGGTGGAAGCAAGGGATCTGCTACCGTTCGCTTCATTACAGAACCTGGAACAGGGGTTCACGGTAAGGTTTACCAAGATACAACTCAAGATGTGATCTTTGCAGATGGTGAAACAGAAAAAACTGTTACCATTCCAACTATCGACTTCACCGAACAAGCTGACTCAATCTTTGACTTCAAAGCAAAACTCACTTCTGCGTCTGATGGTGCTCTACTCGGTTTTGCTACCGACGCAACTATTCGAGTAATGAAAGCTGATTTATTGAAAATAAATCAGACAAATTACGACGACCAAGCTAGCCAATTAGATTACAGTCCTGGATGGAGACACGAAACCAACTCTTCTGGCAAATACCAAAACACTGAATCATGGGTATCATTTGGACATCTGACAGAGGATCAGAAGAAAAAGACAACTGTGACTGCTTATTTCTATGGTACAGGCTTAGAAATCAAAGGATTTGTTGACCCAGGTCATGGTGTCTACAAAGTATTCCTTGATGGTAAAGAAGTCACCTATCAAGATGGAATGGGCAATGCATCCACTATTGATGGTAAGAAATACTTTAGCGGTCATGCTACCCAACGCCAAGGTGACCAGACTCTAGTCAGCCTAAAAGGACTTGATGAAAACTTGCACGTAGTAACTCTCCAACTAGACCCTGAAAAGAATGATTTGACCAAAAAAATCGGTATGCAAGTGGATCAATTCATTACACAAGGCGAAGGAAGCGAGCTATACAGCAAAGCAGAAATCCTTCAATCTATCTCTAAATGGAAGGAAGACTTGTCTAATTTTGATCCTGCTGGATTGAAAGATACTGCAACTGCACGCCAAGCATTTAAGTCTAATCTTGATAAACTCACTGCCCAATTAAGTTCTGATACTGTAAATGTACAGGATGTGATGGCAACAGTCACTGCTTTGCAAGATATTCTTAGCAAAGATGAAAATTACCAAAAACCTGGAGACGAAACAGACCCAGAACAACCAGTTGAACCGAAACAACCTGAACAGCCTGAAATCAATTACGATAAGGCTATGGCTAGCTTGACCGAAGCTATCGAGAAAAAAGTGACTGAACTCGGTACTAACAACGAGGCTAAGAAGAAATTAGTCGAAATTACTGATAAAGCAATCGCAGCTATCCAAAATGCTAAGACTCAAGAAGAAGTCAACAAAGCCCTCAATAACGCTCTTGAACAAATCAAGCAATTGCAACTTAGTCAACCAGAACAACCAGTTGATCCGAAACAACCTGAACAACCTGAAATCAATTACGATAAGGCTATGGCTAGTCTGACTGAAGCTATCGAGAAAAAAGTGGCTGAACTTGGTACTAACAACGAGGCTAAGAAAAAATTAGTTGAAATTACTGATAAAGCAATCGCAGCTATCCAAGAAGCGAAGACTCAAGAAGACGTCAACAAAGCCCTCAATAAGGCTCTTGAACAAATCAAGCAACTGCAACCTAGCCAACCTGAAAAACCAGTTGATCCGAAACAACCTGAACAGCCTGAAATCAATTATGATAAGGCTATGGCTAGCTTAACTGAAGCTATCGAGAAAAAAGTGGCTGAACTTGGTACTAACAACAATGCTAAGAAGAAATTAGTTGAAATTACTGATAAAGCAATCGCAGCTATCCAAAATGCTAAGACTCAAGAAGACGTCAACAAAGCCCTCAATAACGCTCTTGAACAAATCAAGCAATTGCAACCTAGCCAGCCAGAACAACCAGTTGATCCGAAACAACCTGAAAAACCAATTACTTCTTCAAGTCCTGAAGAAGGGGTTAAAGAGCTTGTCTTCCAACTCCCAAGTTTGGATATTGTTAAGAAGGCAGTACCATTCAAGACTATCCGTCGCGAAAATCCACAATTAGACAAAGGAAAAGAAAATGTTCTAGCAGAAGGGAAAGATGGTGCTATAATCGAGTATCTCGAAGTAGATGGCAGCAATCGTAAGGTAGTTCAAACTGAATCAACTCCAGCTCTAGACCGAGTGATTGAAGTTGGAACTAAACAAAGTTCTGTAGGAACAGATACTCCACCAGTTGTAACTCTTCCTGAGTATGTTCTACCTAGAGAAACTGAAAAACCAATCACTTCTTCAAATCCTGAAGAAGGAGTTAAAGAGCTTGTCTTCCAACTTCCAAGTTTGGATATTGTCAATAAGGCGGTACCATTCAAGACTATCCGTCGCGAAAATCCAAACTTAGATAAAGGAAAAGAAAATGTTCTAGCAGAAGGTAAAGACGGTTTGTTAGTTGAGTACATCGAAGTAGATGGTAGTAATCGTAAGGTGGTCCAAACTGAATTAACTCCAGCTCTAGACCGAGTGATTGAAGTTGGAACTAAACAAAGTTCTGTAGGAACAGATACTCCACCAGTTGTAACTCTTCCTGAGTATGTTCTACCTAGAGAAACTGAAAAACCAGCTCCTGCAGTCGTAACCGAAGATTCACCAAGAAAAGATGAAAAAGCACCTATTGCTACTACAGTTAAACAAGAAAAGGAAAAACAACTCCCAGAAACTGGAGAGCAAGAAGCAAATGCCTTCTTATTCTTAGCTGCTATTACTTCAGTATTATCTCTACTCATCTTCCAAAAGAATTTCAAAGACTAATTAATACTCAATGAAAATCAAAGAGCAAACTAGGAAGCTAGCTGCAGGCTGTACTTGAGTACGGTAAAGCGACGCTGACGTGGTTTGAATTTGATTTTCGAAGAGTATTATAACAAAGTACGATTGATGTACCAAGATGAAGCTGGTTTCGGGAGAATCAGTAAGATGAGTTCTTGTTGGGCTCCTCAAGGAATTCGACCTAGCATTCCTAGTCATTATATACGAGAATATCGCTATTGTTATGGGGCAGTAGATGCTCAGACAGGAGATTCCTTTTTCCTCATTGCCGGAGGATGCAATACTGAGTGGACGAATGAATTTCTACGGCAAGTCTCACAAGCTTATCCAGATGACTATATGTTACTTGTAATGGATAATGCTATATGGCATAAATCAAGTACCTTGGAGATTCCAAGTAATATTGACTTGGCTTTTATCCCACCTTATACACCAGAAATGAACCCTATTGAACAAGTCTGGAAAGAAATTCGAAAACGAGGTTTTAAAAATAAGGCTTTCCCAACATTGGAAGCCGTCATTGATAAGCTTCAAGAAGTTATTCAAGGATTGGAAAAAAATGTTTTAAAGTCCACTGTCAGCAGACAATGGACAAGGTTGCTTTTTGAATATAATTGAGTATAAAAAGCTAGAGTTCCGCAATTGGGAATCTCTAGCTTTTTTGTGGCTGAGAACTATTTTGTCACAGACTCCTCTACAAAATATTTTCGTAAGTATCGCGGACTTCTTGAGGCCAAACACTTGTTTGCACTTCTCCGATATGTTTCTTGCGAAGTAAGAACATGGCCATACGAGATTGTCCAATTCCTCCACCGATTGTCAATGGGAATAAGCCATTCAACAATGCCTTGTGCCATTCCAATTCCAAGCGGTCTTCATCACCTGTGATGACAACCTGGCGACGAAGAGTTTCTTCATCTACACGGATTCCCATAGAAGACAACTCAAAGGCTCCACCTAGAGACTCATTCCAGACAAGAATATCGCCGTTAAGACCCTTGTAGCCATTTTCAGACTCGCTTGTCCAGTCATCATAGTCTGGTGCACGTCCATCGTGCGGTTTACCGTCTGGCAACTCGCCACCAATACCAATCAAGAAGACAGCTCCGAATTCTTTACAGATAGCATTTTCACGCTCTTTCGGTGTCAAGTCTGGGTAGCGTTCTACCAACTCTTCTGTGTGGATGAAAGTGATTTGTTTTGGCAAGATAGACTCAATGTCATAACGAGCTTCAACAGCTAGTTCTGTCAAACGAATGGCCTTATAAATCTTCTCAACTGTTTCTTTTAGGTAGGCAATATTACGTTGACCATTTGGAATGACCTTTTCCCAGTCCCACTGATCCACAAAGACAGAGTGGGTTGCATCCAGCGAGTCTTCGTCTGGACGAAGTGCTTTCATGTGGACGAAAAGACCTTCACCCTCACCGAAACCAAAACGAGCTAGGGTATGGCGTTTCCATTTAGCAAGCGAATGAACCACTTCATAGGTTTCATCAGGAATCTGCAAAACCTTGACGGATACTGGATTTTCCACACCAGACAGGTTATCCTGCATCCCGTCACCGACCTTGCTCAAGATAGGACCTTGAACTTCGACGACTTCTAGCTTATCTTTCAAATACTGGGTAAAAGTGTTTTTGACAAAAGAAATTTCTTCTTGTTGATGGATAAAACTTTTCTTCATAGGCTACTCCTCAAAAATTTAATTAAAAGCATTATACACCTATTTCCCAAAAAAGAAAAGAGAAAATTAAAAAAAAATCAGTGTCACTCAAAACACTGATTTCATAGACCTTTTAATCATTGCGACCAAAGATACGTAAAATACTTAGGAAAAGATTGATAAAATCAAGATAGATACTGAGAGCCATTGACACAACCCAACCTGTCGCTACTCGACCTTGCGATTGTTCATAAGCATAGCGAATTCTTTGATTGTCCCAAGCAATAAGCCCAGAGAAGACCAAAACCATGGCTACGCTGATCATATAATCAAAGAAACCGCTAGCCAAGAAAATATTAACTACCATGGCAATCAGCAAACCGATAAGAGCTGCCATCATCGCTCGACCAAGACCACTCAAGTCTTTCTTAGTGAAGATTCCGACTGCCGCCATGACAAAGAAGAGAAGGGTGCTCGACACAAAGGCTGATAAAACTGTACCTGGAGTATAGAAGGCCACCACAAAACTGAGGGTAAATCCGTTTAAAACAGAGTAAAGTAAAAATACTGGAAGAGCAGCTGGACTATTCCTTGAAGCCATGCTACTAGCAACGAAAACCAAGGCCAACTCTGCAAAGGTTGCAATGGTCAACCAGAGACGCCCCTGCATCAAAAAGTAAACCAACTGAGACTGAAAGACCGTCAACATAAGACCTGATACCAAAGCGGATAGTCCGATTCCCAGACCAACAAAGGCATAAACCTTAGCGTAAAATTGATTGAGACCTGCGCGGTCGTGAATAATAGTGTGATTCATCTTTTTCTCCTTTTCTATGAACATCTTTCCTTGATTATAACAAAGAAAGTTAAAATTAGCTTAAATGGAAAATCAAAATACCTGCTGCAACTGCAACATTGAGACTCTCTGCCTGCCCCTTCATGCTAATGTGGACCAACTGGTCTGCACTTTCAGCCATGAGAGGACTAATTCCTTGACCCTCATTCCCCATAACCAAGACAAATTGATCTAAATGAGGCAAGTCACGATAGTCTTTAGAATTCTTGGAAAGAGTGGTTGCCAGCACAGGGATACCTGCCTTTTTAGCTTCCTCAAGAAGCGTTTGACTAGACATTCGATAAATAGGCAGATGAAAATGACTGCCTTGCATAGAACGGAGGGTCTTAAGACTATATATGTCTGCTGACTTATCTGAAACAATCACTCCTGTAAAGCCTGCTGCATCCGCAGTCCGAATGATGGTTCCCACATTACCAGGATCTTGCACATCTTCCAAAAACAAGAACTTACCCTGACTAAAGTCAGCTTGTCCTACTTCTTCTTTTTGAACCACCGCAACGATTCCCTGTGGAGTCTGAGAATCCGCCAAATCTAGCAGAATATCCTCTGACACCCAGACAGTTTGCGGAAAAGCAGCTAACTGATCTCGGTAATTTTCTAAGGCAAAGATTTTCTCAATCGTCACCCCAGCTTGCACAGCTTCTTCAAACAAGTGCCAGCCTTCAATCAAATAGGCAGACTTGCGGTATTTTTTTTGGTGTAATTTCTTGGCATTTTTTACCACAGAATTGGCTTTTGAGGTTATAATAGTCATAGAAATATTATAACACAATCAAAGGGGTTTGGTATGCAAAAGGTTAGAATGATTGCCCAAGGTAGGGTACAGGGAGTCGGCTTTCGTTGGGGTGTTTACAGCTTGGCACTTGAAATTGGTGGCATCACAGGTCGGGTATGGAATAATGACGATGGCACAGTGGAAATCTTAGCCCAAGCAGACTCATCCGCTATCATGGCGAAATTTATCCAAGAAATCCGAAAAGGACCTACACCTTTTTCAAAAGTCAGCTACTTAGATGTCCAACTGAGCAACTTTCCTCCCTACCCTGACTTTAAAATCGCAAATTAGGTCTCTAGAACTATTGTATATTTTGTAAAAAAACAGTAGAATAGAAAGGTATAATTTTTTAAGAAGGAATAAAAACAGTGAAATCTATTAAACGTTTTGCACTCTCGACTATGGGAGTGGCTATGTTGCTTGTCTTGACTGGCTGTGTTAGCGTCGATAAAGCAACAGGAGAGCCAACAGGATTTATTTGGAATACTTTCGGAGCGCCTATGGCTGAAGCTATCAAGTACTTCGCTACTGATAAAGGTCTAGGCTTTGGTATGGCTATCATTATCGTAACCATTATCGTGCGCTTGATTATCTTGCCACTTGGTATCTACCAATCATGGAAGGCAACGCTTCACTCTGAAAAGATGAACGCCCTCAAGCACGTCCTTGAGCCACACCAAACACGTCTCAAGGAAGCGACTACTCAAGAAGAAAAACTCGAAGCCCAACAAGCTCTCTTTGCCGCTCAAAAAGAACACGGCATCAGCATGTTTGGTGGTGTAGGATGCTTCCCTATCCTCCTTCAAATGCCTTTCTTCTCTGCAATTTACTTTGCTGCCCAACATACTGAAGGGGTTGCTCAAGCAAGCTACCTAGGCATTCCTCTAGGTTCTCCAAGTATGATTTTGGTTGCCTGCGCAGGTGTCCTTTACTATCTTCAATCGCTCCTTTCACTTCACGGAGTAGAAGACGAAACGCAAAGAGAACAAATCAAGAAAATGGCTTACGTGAGCCCAATCACGATTGTCGTCTTCTCCCTCATTTCACCAGCCAGTGTCACACTTTACTGGGTTGTCGGTGGTTTCATGATGATTCTCCAACAGTTTATCGTCAACTATATCGTTCGTCCAAAACTTCGCAAAAAAGTCCGTGAAGAACTGGCAAAGACCCCACTAAAAGCAAGTTCTTTCTCAACAACAAACGAACGAAAAGACGTTACCCCTGAACAACCAACTGCTATCACAAGTAAGAAAAAACACAAAAATCGCAACGCTGGAAAACAACGTTCGAGATAAGAAGAAAAAGGCTTAGCTGGTTTGCTAAGTCTTTTTGCGATATCAAAAATAGTAAAAACACTGATTAATAAGAAGCAAAACGTACCCACTGAAGCTTTACAAAGTTAGCCAAAGCCTTGCTTTGAATCCACATATGAAATCTATGTAGTCAGTAAGATTCTTAGAAAGATGTGACACTCACATCGTTTAAAAAATGCCCCATAAACGAACAGTCTTCGCATGACTATGATTTAATACAATTCACAGTTATTAAAAGTTCTGCTCCCTCGTCTCTATTTCTAAGCTCAACCCTGCCCTTATGCAGTTTTGCAACTCTACATACAAAACTTAGTCCAATACCATAATGTTGCTCTTTAACCGATCTAGCTTTATCCATACGATAAAAGAGCTTCCCAAAATTAGTTAAAACTTCATCTGGAAATTCAGAGCCATTATTCCATATACCTATTTTCAATTCTTTCTCCTCTTGCTCTACTCTAATTTTAATTTTAGGATTCTGTTTATCGGCGTATTCCAAAGCATTTGTTAAAATATTTTGTATGGCACGAATCAAAAGAGATGGATTTATATAATATCTTTCAGTTCCTTTCACATTTTGTTCAAAAGAAAACTTCATCTGATTTTTTATCAAAAAAGAGACTTCTTTCTCTAATTCATTGATAAAATCTGAAGAGGAATACTCCGTCCAACCTGTCTCATCATCATAATAGGTTTTAGAATAGTGAATCAATTGATTGAAATAATCTAGTAACTGTTGACTAGCTCTTTCTATATCTGCTAAGCATTCTTGAGATTGGTCGTTTTCAGTTATTGCCTGCAAAAATTCCACATTCCCCTTAATAATGGTTAAGGGAGTCTTTAAATCATGAGAAGCTGCTGAAACCTGAAACATCAAATCTTCTTTCTGCTGTTTCTCATCAACTATTAATTGTCGAATCCTATCTTGCATCACAATAATCCGATTCCCTGTCTCACGAAATTCTTTAACCATTAAACTTTCTGTACATTCCTTCTCCAACCACATACTATTTTCATAAATCAAAGTCATTTCATAACTCAGTTTTTTCAACAATTTTCCAATGTGATAACTTATTAGAACAATCAATAAAATACAAATATATATCCATGATGACACATTGAAAAAAATTGATAGAACACCACTATTTTTTAGAGGTTTCCCGTCTTCATTTATTTGTATAGATACTGAAGCTAAGGGAATAAGATAGGCCATTAGTAAGCCAAGACTAAACTGCCAAATAATTCTCCAACAGGTTTCTCGAATTAATTGTCTAAAACTTTTGATTCTACCCATTGATATCCTCCACCGTACAAGGTTTTAATTGGATTTAATTGATAAGGTTTCAGCTTTTGACGAATTTGATAAATGTACTCTGAAACCGAACGTAAAAGCGCTTCTGAACTTTGTGGATATAGATAATTATAAATTTCCTCTATAGAGTATATTCTACTTGGGTTGCTTGCCAAAAGATTCACTATGTCAAATTCTCTCCTTGTCAGAGCAATCTTATCATCGTTTACAAATAGTTCCTTACTATCCGTATATAGTATAAGCTTCCCAATCTTTATTTGATGAACATTTCCTTTAATCCGTTCTTCACGACGTAAGTGCATTTTAACACGTGCTAACAATTCTTGCATACTAAAGGGCTTCATAATATAATCATCAGCACCTGCATTGATTCCAGCTACTAAATCTTCATCCATATCCTTGGCAGTTATAAAACAGATAGGAACAGTTATCTGCTCACGAATCATCTGACAGATCTCTAAACCACTAACAGGCATCATAATATCTAATAAAATCAAGTCAAATCCTGTAAAATCACAAAGATCAATCTCTTCTATCTTATTTCGTATGACTACTTCATATTTTTCATATTCTAGTACTTTTTTTATTAGGCGAAGAATAGCAAGATCATCATCTACCACTAAAATTTTATAAGCCATAACTCACCCTCCTGAACATATTATAACACTAACTGAGAAAAAGACAGGATATCCCCTGTCTTTAGCGCACATTTCTTCCTATGAGTATCAGTGTAGCAAATAGAAAAACAATTAATAGCCAAACTATTTGTATCCCTAAGCCTTGCCACACTGGATAATAAAGAGACAATGGATAGGTATAAAAACAATTCATACTAGCCAGTAATGGTAAATTTCTAAAAAAAGAACTGAATTGTAGTAACATTTGTCCCAAGCCCAATAAAAGGGATAAACTGCTCCCCAAAATTAAGATAAAAGACTGGGAAATAAATACAAAAATACCACTTAAAAGAGCGAAGGTTAGAATAGAAATACAAGCTGGAAATAGAATTGTTAGAACATGTTTAATATTACTCAAAAGATTGATATTGTAGTAACCTTGCGCGATTAGTATGCATAATGATATTACAGCAACCAATAATACAATTTCCATACATAATACAATAGCTAGTTTACAGATTATAAATTTTAAACGATTTGGACATGTAAGAAAACTGGTACGAAGGCTAGAACCTGTAAATTCTTGACCTATAAATAGAACCGCTAAACTAACGAAACCTGCCTGTCCTAAATAGAGACTTTGCAGTAGCTGTTCCAAAACAAACTGTAGGGTCAACTGGTCTGGCTTACTATTTAAGAAAATAACCATCGCTGGAACACACAGTATCAGAGCGCCTATAATCAACCAGTGCCAAGGATTCATCATAAACTTAAGATACTCACTTTTAAGTTGCTCTTTCAACTTATTCACCTCCTCCGATATCTGACTTAAGTAATCGGTAGATTGCTAAAGCCAAGAATGACAAATTCCAACAAAGTAAAAGGAAAATATGTTGCAAACTATTCTGTTCTAAAATTTGAGGAGATGTAGCAATCAATCCTTGCCCCAGTGCAACTGGAAGAAATTTTGTAGCTGATATATAGTTTGCTAAGAATGTTCCTAAATTGTAGACTTGAGGAAGCAAAAATAATAGAGGAACAATGGCTGTTTTAAATGTCAAAGCCATAATATAGGCCAGCAGTCCCAACAAGGTCCAAGCTATACTGGCTAAAAATATATAGAACCAAACTCTCCCATTTAGTGAAAAAAGCAATAAGCCATCTTGTCCTAAAACATAATGTGTCATGTTAATCGTAAGGAATATTGATAGAAAGGAAATGAAAAAAGAAAATACAAGCCAAACTAATGTTTTTGAAACTAGGAAAGTACTTCGATTTGTAATAGAGAGGATGCTTGTACGAATAGCAGAGCATTTATACTCCTCGGCTCCGTAAATTGAGCCTAGGATAATCATAATAAAAACACCAAATAAAGTGACATCAAAACCTAAAAATTCAATAGGAGGTATAGCTTCTGCTAATTCTGGATTTGTCTCTGGTGTAGCATGGATACCAACTGAAACAATCTGAGAAGCACCAATATTTGCTAAAAACGTTTGAAATACCAGTATCAAGAATAGTACAACATGAGTAGCTCTCTTATAAAGTAATTTCAAGATTTCAGAATGAAGAGAGTAAATAAGTGCCATGTCACTTTCCTCCCTCTGTCAAACTAAAGAAGACTTCTTCTAGTGAAGAAAGATTTTTCATCACTTCTTGTAAAGTCCCTTTTATAAGAACTTTTCCTTTATTTATAATAACTACATCATCTGTTACTGCTTCCGCTTCCGATAATATATGAGATGATAGCAAGACTGTCTTCCCTTCTTGAGCTTGTTTTTTTATAAACTCTCTAAACCACCGAATTCCTCTTGGATCCAACCCATTTGTCGGTTCATCCAATATCAGATACTGAGGATTTCCTAATAGAGCTGTTGCAATTCCTAATCGTTGTCCTTCTCCTAATGATAATTTCCCAATTTTAGATTTTTTCTTATGGCTAATATCCACCATATCCAAGACTTGATCAATTCGCTGACTAGATATCCCATTACTAGCAGCAACAATTTTCAAATGTTGATAAACAGTCCGATCATCAGGAGCTCCTACACTGTCAAATGAAGCTCCTACAGTCTTTAGAGGAAATTTTAATTCCTTATAAGTTTGATCTCCAATTTTGGTAAGACCAGATGTTGCTTTGTCTAATCCTAATAAAATACGTAAGGTTGAACTTTTTCCAGCTCCATTTGGACCCAGGAAAGCAGTCACTCTACCTGCTTTTACTTCAAAAGAAATATCTTTTAAAATTTGAGTTTGCCCATATGACTTACATAAATTTTTAATGGTAATACTTTGTTCCATGATGTTCTCCTATTCTATTTAATATTTCTAAACGTAACTATATCTTACACATTCATTTTCGGATTTTTTTCAGAATTTCAAAAATCAAAAAAGATTTAAAATTCTTTGCCCTCTTTCAAGTAGATTGCAAATAGAATCTTAAATCTTTAAAATTTTGTTTCATTTAATGTCTTTAATTTAGTTCCTGTAGATAACTTTGGTAACTAGTATTTCTTAATTGTAATTCCTCATGTTTACCCTTATCTACAATTCTTCCATTCTCGTCAAAAACAAACACTATATCAGCTTCACGGATAGTTGATAATCGATGAGCAATTGTTAGTCGTGTTTTTTCTTCAGTCAATGAATTTACAGCCTTCGTAATAATTCGCTCAGTTTCTACATCCAAACTTGCAGTAATTTCATCAAATAAATAGATATCACTCGGAAGCATTAATGAACGTGCTATATTAAATCGCTGCTTCTGACCTTCAGATAAACCTTGACCAGAATCAGGTATATGACTCTCTAGACCTTTTGGTAAGTGATTAATCAAGCTAAGAAGGTCTAATTCTTTTAGAACAAAATACATCCTCTCATCCGATACCTTACTATTTTTCCCATAACTCAAATTTTCTCTTAGAGTTCCATGAAACAAAGTATTATCTTGGGAAGTATAACTAATCAAATCACGAACATTCTCCGAAGATAAATCCTTCAGTCTTTTTCCCCCAATCAATATCTCTCCTGCATCGTATTGATAAAATTTCATCAATAAAGAAAATAGAGTTGTCTTACCCGAACCGCTTGGACCTATAATTGCAACATGTTGCCCAGATGAAATATGAAAACTTAAATTATCTATTACATATTTTTCTTGTTCTGAATAACTGAAAGAAACTGCATCAAAGGAAATAGAGAAGTCATTTACTTCTATATAAGAGAAATTATTATCTTCTGAAGCTAAATTAAATAACTCTACTACACGTGTTCCTACCCCTTTTACTTCAGCAAAATCATCTAAAGACTGAATTAATTCAGAAGTCGGTTCCAGTAACTGCATGACATAGATAATGAAAGTAGTCAGTGTCACTATCGTCATTATTCCTTCCTGAACTTGCCATCCAGCTATTAAGATGATAATCAAGATAAAAAACATGATTACACTATTTAACAAGGCACTTTGAAAAGAGGAAATTGCTAATATTTTTCTAAAATTCTTAAAAAGTTCAGAAAAAACTTTAGACATAATCTTTATTTCTTGCTTCTCACCATTCATTGACTTGATTAATCTGAACTTAGAAAATTTATGACCTAAATCTCCTGCTAATTTTCCTAATAAATTTTGATGATCCAAAAAACACATTTCTAGTTTAGCATTTATAGGAAGCGTTACAAATAATAGGCACAATATTAATACTAGACTAACTAGCGTTAAATAAAAATTAATTGAAACTAAAAAATAAGCAGTCCCCACAATAATAAATAGATTCATAATGACCTGTGGAAAAGTTACCGAAATTAATTTTAATACTACCGACATATCATTTGTTAATCGGTTTGATAAATCTCCTGCTTGATATCTTTCAACATCTGTTATTGACAAAGATAAAATTTTTCTATGAAGACTTTCCTGCATCTTTTTCATAGCCTGATTTCCACTCATTCCCAGTAGATAAGAAGATATGGCCTGTAAAGTATAAACAGATAAAAAGAATAATAGCATCCCTATTAGCATTAGCGGATTTAATAAAATAAATGTCAAAAACGACATATCCATCATCTTACCTATAAACTGAGGTATCAATAATCCCATTCCTGCGCTAATAAAACTTAAGAACAAACCTATAAAGAACCTTGGTTTGTCTAAACAATGAAATAAATATTGATAAAACTGTTTTTGCTTTATCATTTTAAAATTCTACCTTTCTAAATTTCTTTAAGCTAAAATAAAATAGCATAAGTGAGTAGAATGTTGTTATTGAAATAATTCCAATATAGGCTAAGTGAAAATTACCCTCTTCGGCTAATAAACGAAAACCATTTGGGAAAATCAAACCAATTTTACCAAATAGAGGTAAAATCCCTGTAAAAATAAGTAGAATAATGCCACTTACAATACTTGCAACATTACTGAAAAACAGCGATATCATAGTTAGTAGAAATATATAAAAAACATGATGTAAAATCGTTCCAAAAATAGAGAATAAGGCCAACCAACTATCCTGACCTAAAAGTTCTCCTGAAGCGAAAGGAAGATGGATAACTCTTAAGTAATAAACACCAAACATTAGCAAAGAAAAAATCAAAATAAATAAACCAAATAAAGAGAGTATACTTAGTATTTTTGATAATAAAATCTTTTTCCTCTCTATATCCTTATATAAGAAAAGTCGGTGTAATTCTATATCGCTTCTAACTACAGACAAAATTAGTAGAAATAAGGATAAGGTTGGTAGAGTTGAATTGAAAGAAAGATTAAAAATACCATCATACATTTCTAAAAAACTTAATTTTGCTCCACTTTCTATTGAAGTTACATTCATAAAACTTGTTTCCATAAATGTTGAAGCTAAATATAGAATAGGCATTAGACTAAAAAGCAAAAATAGCTTACTTTCTTTTCTATTCCATGTTGTGCTTAATACAGCTAAAAAAATATCTTTCATTTCATTACCTTTCCATAAAAATATTCTTTAACTGATTTTCTTTCATACTAATAGAAGAAATCATCTGTTTTTCACCCAAAAATTGTAAAACTTTATTTAATTCTCCTCTACTACATTGCGAAGAAATGACTAAATACTGATTTTCGATATAAACAGTATCTGACAGATAAGATTCCAGGATTGAAATGTTTTCATCATCTATCAGCTCAATCAATACATCTCTTCCAGATGGTTTAGAAAATTCATCAGCTAAACAACCAGACTCTATGTATACATAGCGATCACATAGAGATTCTAATTCACTCAATTGATGACTCGATATCAACATCGATATCTTTCTCTGACTAGCCCATTCTTTCAAAATAACAATCAATTTTTGAACACCTATTGGATCCAATCCTACAAAGGGTTCATCTAAAATTAAAAAATTAGGTTCTGCAACAAGAGCTATTGCTAAAGCTGTTCTTTGCTTCATTCCAAAAGAAAAATTCTTCGGTTTTCTTTTCCTTACTTCCCATAGCTCTACTAATCTCAATGTCGATTCAATATTTGTGAAAAGTTCTTTCTTGTTATGCAATCTCAAATAAAATTTTAGATTATCTTCAACTGTCATTTCAGGATAAAATACAGGATCAATCATAATTCCTACATCCTGAAGCAAACAATCTTTTGAACTCAGTTCAACTTCATTATAATAAATTTCACCTTCCGTCGGTTTCAGGGATTTGGCAATTAATTTCATGAGGGTGGATTTTCCTGCCCCATTCTTACCTATCAACCCCACAATTTCTCCCTTATTTATTTCCAAATTAACATTTCTCAATGAATAGAAATCATTTCCTGCAAATTTTTTAGATAAATTATGAATTGTTAACATTTTTCACTCCCTTTTTTATTTTTCTGACTCTTTATATAGTAAGTAACAATTGATATAGACAGATATAAAATTACCACAAAAATAATCTGAGACATCTCCAGAGGAGATTGAGCTATCTGCACTGTCATTTCATCTGATACAACGATATTTCTTTCCACAAATACTTTCCAAATAGACATTTTTTCAGACAAAATAGCAAAAATCATATAAGCCACACTTGAAATGATAGGTAAACTGATACTTTTATAAATTAAATCCTTTTTATTTTTACTATTATATAGTACGTAACCATGAATAATAATCGGGAATAAATACAAAATTAAAGCAAGTATCATAACTGATAAATTTGGTAAATAAAATAATAAGAATAGTGTAGACACTGTATAATACAAACAAAGTAACAATATTGAAATCATATTTTCTCCTTATTGAAATAATGCAGCTAATAAGTTTATAAGCCAATGCGCTGCAATAGAATAATGCAATCCAAAACGCATAGTCACAAGTCCTAGTATAAAACCAATTGGACTCCGAATCAATAAATTATCTATAATGTCATAATTCAAATGTAGTAAAATTCCAAATAGTAAAGAGCATATTAGTAATGTCTGAGGTTTAGAAAAATTATTTCGCAAAATACGATATAAACAATAGCGGAACAGGAACTCTTCACAACTAGCAATAACCATTTGATACCAAAATTCTTCACCTTTAATAAAAAATAGATTTATAAGAAATAGTAAGGCTGTTAAAAAAATAAATTTATACCACGAAAATTTAATTTCACAACTAGCATATAAATGATATTTTTGGGCTATATAATTTGGGAGTATGATAAAACAAGCTGGCATTAAAACAACTAAAAGATAGAAATAAACACTGACTAGTTGCTCTTTCTCTACAAAAACTAAGCCAGTCATAGAAATACTATATAAAACAATAGATAACATCAAAATTCCTAAAGCTAATATCGCAGTAGATAATTTTGTCGTTTTATCATTCATTCTCTAAAACTCCATTTTTTTAAATTTTTTATACGATAAAATATAGAAAACTGTCATATAGACCATGCTCAACAAACACATAGCAACTAAATTTGTAAAAGCACTTACATTTGATAGCGATATATACGCATTGGGAAATAGATAACCCATCCATCCCATCTTAGAAGAAAGTATCGAAGCTAAAACAAAGAAAATTGAGATAACTATTGTTGCTGCTCTATTCGTTTTTAGCGAGGTATAAGACATAATTAAAATAGATACTAAATTAGAAAAGAATGTACTGAAAATGCTTAAGATTTCTCTACTTAACAATTCATCACCTGAGAATAACATATTTGATTTATTTAAAAATAAAAAGAAAATTATCAATGATGTACATAAGGTAACCAAGGTATATAGACAGTATAAAACCATTAAAGAAAATAACTTAGCTTGAAAAATTCTATTTTTCGGTAAATCTTTGTATAGAAACATTATTCCAGAATTGAATTCATTTCGAAAAGTAGAGTAAATCATATAAGAAAAAATTAATGTTGGTAAAATAAGTTTAAATTGTGATTGAAATACAATGCTAACAAAAAAACTAAAACTTGCATTATCTCCTGCTACATAAAAAACTTCCATATCTGGACTATTTGTCAGTAGAGGAACTACTAATGGAAGTAGAGAAAAAGCAAATAAAAATTTTGTTTCTGATCTTAACCATATTGTCCTAAAAATTGTAAATAAATTTATGCTCATTTTATTATCTCCTTTAGTTATCAATCAGAAGAGACTTTATAATCTCCTCTGATTGATAACTAATCTAATTAGACTAGTTATTCTATTTATTAAATTGTCACACGACGATTGACCTTGTAGCTAATGCTAACAATACCGAAATTCCATGTATGACGTTTGAACAATGTTTTAAATGCTTTCATAACTTCCTCCTTTATCTTGATACAAATAGTTTAGCTTATTTCAGATATCTATGTTATGACTTTCTCTGAAATGTTAATCTTTTCTGCTGAAATGCTTAGAATAGAAAATCTGCTTTCAGTTAAGAATTGCTTTAAATTCTCTAATTGATTTGTTCGCATTCTATTTCAAGCTACTATAATTTCAGGCAATAAGTCTATTTTATTTATATATAAACTTAAAAGCCCGATGTTTCCATCAGGCTTCTTTTTATCCATGTACACGTTTCATATAGTCTTGGTAACTTTCGGTATCCATGAGTTTTTTAGCGTTCTTGACGCGGTCTGCTGTTGGAGGTTTGACCCCTTCGAGCGAATAAGGGATTCCCAATTCACGCCATTTGAACTCACCCATTGTGTGATAAGGTAGAATTTCAAACTTATCAACATTTTTGAGGGTCTTGACGAACTTACCAAGTTCAATCAAGTCATCATCTCTATCTGTCAATCCCGGAACTAACACATGGCGAATCCAGACAGGTTTTCCAATATCTGATAGATACTGGGCACAGGCCAAGATATTTTTATTGGTTTGGCTAGTAACAATCTTGTGCTGTTCTTCGTTGATTTCCTTGATATCTAAGAGAACCAAGTCAGTGACAGCCATGAGTTTGTCAAACTTCTCAAGGTAACGTGGTTTATTACGGAAAGGAAGGGCACAGGTATCCAAGGTACAGTGGATTCCGTGTTCTTTGGCCTTGGTAAAGAGGGCAATCAGGAAATCAATCTGCAAGAGGGCTTCTCCTCCACTGACTGTAATACCACCCTTATTCCCCCAGAAACCGCGGTAACGCAATGCCTCTGTCAAGACATCATCTACCGTCCGTTCACGTGATTTGTTGGACTCCATGGCCCAAGTATCTGGGTTATGGCAATACTGGCAACGCATGTGACAGCCCTGCAAAAAGACAATAAAGCGAATACCAGGTCCGTCTACCGAACCAAAGCTCTCCGTTGAATGCACCATTCCTGTCACTTGTCCATAATCAATTGTTTCTTCAGACATATCGTTACCTTCCTTGAAAACGTTTTATAGTTTTATTATATCATGACTTGAAGGAAAAACAAGATTTTTGCCTATTTTTTAGAAAGCAATCTGTTTTTCAATTTCATTTTCAATTAATTATCATTTTATTCTTCAAAATCAAAACCATACAAGGTTGCAAAATAGTCCTCAGGACGCTCTGCACGGCGGATTTGACGGGCTTTGCCTTCTTCAGTATAAAGAATTTCCGCAGAACGAAGTTTAGCATTATACTGGTAGCCCATTGAAAAACCGTGGGCACCTGTATCATGAATTACCAGCAAATCACCGATTTCTGTATGAGGCAGTTCACGATTCACTGCAAATTTATCATTGTTTTCACAAAGTGAACCAACCACATCTACCACTTCAGCTGGTCCTTCTGGATGAGTCATGTTGCTAATATGGTGATAGGCGCCATACATGGCTGGACGCATGAGATTGACTGCTGAAGCATCCACACCTAGATAGGTACGGTAGGTTTTCTTCTTATGAGTGACTCTTGTGACCAAAGCACCGTGAGGGGCGAGCATAAAACGACCCAATTCGGTGAAAATCTTGACCTGACCAAGACCTGCTGGCGTAAGGACCTCTTCATATACCTTACGAACTCCCTCACCAATCAAGGCAATATCATTTGGCTCCTGCTCAGGACGATAGTTGACACCAATACCGCCAGAAAGATTGATAAAGTCTAGCGAAATGCCCAACTTTTCCTTGATTTCAACAGCCAATTCAAAAAGCTGACGAGCCAACTCTGGATAATAGAGATGGGTCACGGTATTGGACGCTAGGAAGGAGTGAATCCCAAAAGTCTTGGCTCCTTTTTCCTTCAAGATGACAAAAGCTTCAAAGAGCTGGTCCTTGGTCATGCCAAACTTGGCTTCTCCAGGATTGTCCATGATGTCTGTCCCTAGCTCAAAAACACCTCCAGGATTGTAACGACATGAGATGATTTCTGGAATGCCTGCTGCATGCTCTAGATGTTTAATATCTTCAAAGGCATCCAAGTTAATGGTCGCACCCAATTCACGCGCATAGGCATATTCCTTGTCTGGCGTGTTGTTAGAAGAGAACATAATCTCAGAACCTGGAAAGTCCAGTTTGTGACTCATCAAGAGCTCTACATAACTAGAGCAGTCCACTCCGCAACCTTCCTCTTGGAGAATTTTCAAGATAGCTGGAGTCGGAGTAGCCTTAACTGCAAAATATTCCTTAAAGCCCTTGTTCCATGCAAAGGCTTGGTTGACAGCTCTTGCCTTCTCACGAATCCCCTTCTCATCATACAAGTGAAAGGGAGTTGGGAACTCGGCAACAATCGCTTCTAACTCTTCTCTATTGATAAATGGTGTTTTCATAAGCTTCCTTCTATTCTATTTGCAAAGAAAGGCTGGGACAATCGTTCCAACCTTTAGTTCTATCTCTTATTTATCTTCGTCAAAGATATTGCCAACCTCAACATCGATGGCTTGGTTCTTGACATCAATATTGGTTACCTTCAAGAGTGACTTGTAGTCAAATTGCTTTTCACGCTCTTCTTGGGCATTGTCTGCAAAGACCGCTACACCAGCCAATTCTGAATCAAACTCACGCAAGAGACTAATCATCCCATTGACAGTTCCTCCGCCTTTCAAGAAGTCATCCACAATCAGGACACGGCTTCCTGCCTTGAGACTGCGTTTTGAAAGGAACATTTTCTCGATACGGTCACCACTGGAACCTGAAACATAGTTGACGCTGACAGTTGAACCTTCGGTAATTTTCAGGTCACGACGCACAATGACAAAGGGAACATTGAGGACATTGGCAACTGCATTTGCAAGTGGAACACCCTTAGTCGCTACTGTCATAACCGCATCAATTTTTTGATCCATAAAACTCTTGGCAATAATACGACCAATATTTTTCAAGATAGCTGGTGTGCTAAGCAAATCAGACAGGTAGATATAACCACCTGGTAAGATACGGTCACTTTCTGACAACTTAGCACGCAAGTCCTCAACCATTTCCTTGGCATCATGGCTTGAGATTGATGGTGTGAAGATGACACCCCCACCAGCCCCAGTTACTGTCTGGATATGACCGATTTCAATTTCCTCGAAGGCGCGTTTGATAATGACGATATCTTCTGAGATGGATGATTTAGCAGATTCATACTTTTCAGCAAAAGTATTGAGACTAGTTAGTTTATAAGGATTATTAATCAAATAGTTGGAAATGACAACCATCCGATCACTTCTTCTTAATTTCATTTCTATTTCCCATTTCATTTAATTTTGATATTTTATCTATTATACCATATTCACATAAAAAAACGAACATTCTTACCCTAAAAATGCTCGTTTTTCTTAAATTATTAATCTAAATCTGGTTTATAAAAGGAACGATTGTCCATAGCGAAGATTTTATTGGTCATCTCTCCCTTATCCACCAAAGCCAGAGCTGTTGACATCATCATCATGCTAGCATCCAGATTATCAATCATATGGATAATCTCTGCCTCCATGATACGTGGACGGACTGGGCTACCATACTCCAGTAAGCCGTGGTGGCTGAGAATAACATGGCGGAGCAGAACGACTTCTTCCTTGGTATCATCGATACCAAGTTCCATCACTGTCTTGGTAATTTCACTATCAATCAGAGCGATATGTCCAAGGAGATTACCTCTGACTGTATACTCCGTCTGGTCTGGCCCCGTCAACTCAATGACTTTAGCCAAGTCATGTAGCATAATCCCTGCATAGAGCAGGCTCTTATTGAGTTGAGGATAAATTTCGCTAATGGCATCTGCCAAGCGCACCATGGTCGCCGTATGATAGGCCAAGCCCGTTTCAAAGGCATGATGGTTGGTCTTGGCAGCTGGATAAGAGTAGAACTCCTTATCATACTTGGTGTAGAGATTTCGGACAATTCGTTGCCAAACAGGATTTTCTATTTTGAAAATCATCTGAATCATATACTCTCGGATTTCCTTGACATCAACTGGCGACTTGACCTTGAAATCAGCTGGGTCATTGGGTTCACCAGGCTGAGGCAGGCGAAGGGTAATTTGATTGACTTGAGGAGTGTTATTATAAACTTCTCGGCGTCCTTTCATGTGGACAACCTTACCTGCGGTAAAGGCCTCAACGTTATGTGGTTGGGCATCCCAGAGTTTCCCTTCAATCTCACCACTATCATCTTGGAAGGTAAAGGCTAGGTAATTTTTCCCAGCGCGAGTTTGTCTCAGGTCAGCTGACTTGATTAGATAAAAGCCTTCAAATAGCTCATCTTTTTTCATGTGACTAATCTTCATATTCTTCCTCATTTTCTTGGAAATGGAGTAGATCAAGCGCAGGCTCACCTTCTGATAACTCAATGTGACGGAGCGTCCGCTCGATAGCTGTAGTACGACGGTTTAATAATTCATCAATATTGCCAGAGGCATGTTGGAGGTGTTTTTGTGCCTTGACCAGAATGCCACCAAACTTGCCGAACTCGGTCTTGACACTAGCAAGGGTCTTGCTGATATGGTCGGCACTCTTTTGTATATTGAGGGTTTTGAAGCCAACTGATAGAGAATTGAGGAGGGCTGATAGGGTACTTGGACCTGCGACAATAATCTGCTCCTCCCGTCTCAAATCATCAAAGAAGACAGGATTGCGGACAATTTCTGAGTAGAGACCTTCTGTCGGAACAAACAAGACTCCAAAATTGGTCGTTCGAGGTGGCGCTATGTACTTGCTCTTAATATCCTTGGCAAAGCGCTTAACGCTGGCTAGGAGTGACTTACGACAACGTTCGATTTCATCCTTATCACCTGCTTCATAGGCTTCTTCCAAGCGGTAATAATCCGCCAGTGGAAACTTGGAGTCAATCGGTAGGTAGACGTATTCCTGGTCTCCCTGTCCAGGTAGCTTAATGGCGTACTCCACTCGTTCATTGGAGTTTTCAACCGTTGCATATTCTCGTTCATACTGGGCAGGGGTCATGATGTCTTCAATGATTTGCCCCAATTGCAATTCACCCAGAATTCCTCGCGTTTTGGTCCCAGAGAGAACCTTGTTAAGAGCACCGACATCACGGGCAACTGTCTGCATCTCTCCCAGACCACGATTGACCGACTCCAGTTGTTTGGAAACTGTCTCAAAGGAAGCCTGTAGGCGTGTCTGCAAGGTCTTTTCCAATTTTTCCTCGACCGTCTGGCGCATTTGTTCCAAACGTTGCTCATTTGATTCCTGCAGGGCTTGAAGGCGTTGGTCGGTCTTGTCTCTAGTTTGGAGGAGATTATCTGTCATTTCTTGACGAACTTGAGTCAGGCCTTGGTGCAATTCCATTCGCACTTCTTGCAAACGGTCACTGACAACCACTTCCAAATCTTTTTGATCTAACCGGCTGGCTTGTCTTGCTTGTTCAAAGCGGTAATCCAACTGGTCTGACAAGTGATCCGCCTGTTCCTCCAAGCTCTTGGTCAGATGTTTTTCCTGCTTATCCTGCCTTTGCCAAATCAGAAAGAGTCCAGCTAGGTTGGCAATCAATAATAGAACAAGTAAACTTTCCATCCTACCTCCTGTCCTTGCTATGCAGCACAATCATATAGCCATCTGGGCAAGTCACTGACACTTCCCTATCTATATATTCGTTAGAAGCGTACACTTTTTTAAAGAAAAAATTCTGCTCTGTCAACTCATACTTAGCACCGAGAATAGTCAACTGGCTATCCCGAACCGGCATAAAGGCTAGATAGTCATAGTCCGAGCGAGGTTCTAGCTGACTGGTCCCTTCTGGACAATAGGCAATCAAATTTTGCCCATCCTCAATCGCTATCTGGCGCATATAGGATGCTAATTTGGGATTGCTAGGTAAAAAGACATTGGCCAGCATATGGTCAATACGACCACCAAGAGCACCAAAAATAGTGACCTCAGCCTGAGGATTTTTCTCAAAGATGGTCAAGAGAGCCAATTCCAAATCAGTATCATCTTTTTCTGGTCGGGCTTGAACAAAATGCTGGGCACGTTTTTGAATCACCTGTCGCTCTTCTTCCGTCACAGAATCAAAATCTCCGACTGCTAGAGCAAGAGGCAAATCTTCTTCCAAGACCCAGAGCGAGCCTCGATCCACACCAACAAAAGCATCAAAGTCCGTCCGATAATGACCGCGGTCTCCGCCTGCAAAAACAGCAACTCTAGTCCAGTTGTTTTCTGAGAGTTTGTACTCGCTCATTGACTTCTCCCTTAAAGACATAGGAACCTGCTACAAAAACGGTCGCACCAGCTTCTTTAGCTTGAGCAATAGTTTGGTCATCAATCCCGCCATCCACTTCGATTTCAAATTTCAAACCTTTTTCCTGACGAAGGGCAACCAGCTCACGAATCTTATCCATAGTTTCAGGTAGAAAAGCTTGCCCACCAAAGCCAGGGTTCACTGTCATGACTAAGACTTGGTCAACTAGGTGAAGAATGTGATTAATGGCTTCAACAGGCGTACCAGGATTGATAACTACAGAAGGTTTAACACCGAGCGAACGAATCTTTTGGAGAGCACCATGAATATGAGGCGTTGCTTCCACATGGATGCTGATGATATCTGCTCCTGCACGCGCAAAATCTTCCAGATGGTGTTCAGGATTCGCCACCATCAAGTGGCAGTCAAAGACCATCTTGCTATGGGGGCGAAGAGCTTCGACCACACCTGCACCAAAACTGATTTGTGGCACAAAGTGACCATCCATGATATCGATATGGGCATATTCTGCCCCAGTTGCTTCTAGGCGTTTGATTTCACGTTCAAAGTTGGCATAATCTGCTGCCAGAATTGACGGAGCAATCTTGTATTGAGACATAGGTTTCTCCTTATTTTGGAATTTTTTTGCTGACTTTTTTATAGGTTTCTCTGCGATTTTCAATTTCGCTGAGGAATTGCAGATAGTTGTCAAAACGGAAGGTGGCAATGGCGCCCTCTTCAACAGCTGGCTTCACTGCACAGGATGGCTCATGGGTATGGGTACAGCTACGAAATTTGCAGTCTTGGCTGACAGTAGCAATCTCTGGGAAAGCCTGATTGAGGTCTTCAGCCGTTGAGACTTCATAATCCAGCGATGAAAATCCTGGCGTGTCTGCGATTTTAGCCCCATTGAGGTTGTAAAAACTAACAGCTCGAGTGGTATGACGACCACGACCTAGACTATCTGAGATTTCCCCTGTTTCAAGATTGAGATCAGGTGCGATTTTATTGAGAAGGGTTGATTTCCCAACACCAGTCTGCCCCATAAAAACTGTAACCTTACCTGTTAACAAGGGCAAAAGTTCTTCCTTACTGGTCACAAAATCGTAACCAATAGCACCGTAGGTCTGCTGGTAAAAATCCAGTTCTCCTCTATCTTCCAACAAGTCCATTTTGGAAATATAGACGATAGGATGGATGCCCTTATATTCCAAAAGAACCAAGAAACGATCCAGCAAATTGCTATTGAAATCCGGTTCCTTGACAGACATGATTACCACAGCTTGGTCAATATTGACAATAGGAGGACGAACCAAACTGTTTTTCCGTTCGTGAATCTTGAGGATATAGCCTTCTGAATTTTCCTCGGCAGAAAAATCGACCCAGTCCCCAACATAGGGTGTATGACCTTTTTTACGGAAATTCCCACGCGCGCGTGTTTGATAAACCTTTCCCTCACTCTCTACATAGTAGAACCCAGCCAAGGCTTTAATGATTTGTCCCTGCATCTTAGAGTCCTTGCCCTTTAAGTGCATCTGCTAGGCTGGCAAACTCTTCCAAGCTGAGAGCTTCCCCACGTACACTTGGTGATAAACCTGCTTGGTCCAAGGCCTTGGTCAGCTTATCCTTGACCTCTTCAGTCTTACCAAAGTAACCTGTCAAGTTATTCCATAAGGTCTTGCGACGATGGGTAAAACTTGCATTGGAAACCTTAAAGAAGAAGTTCTCGTCTTCCACTGCTACGGCTGGCTCTGGACGACGCACCATTTTCAAGATAGCTGAGTCCACATTTGGCGCTGGCACAAAGACCGTACGAGGCACGATAAAAGCAACCTTGGCAGTCATGTAATACTGCACCGCAATCGACAAACTGCCATATGCCTTGGTGTTCGGCTGGGCTGAAATTCGGTCTGCCACTTCTTTTTGCATCATGACCACAAACTCACTAAAAGGAATGCCACTTTCGATCAAGTGCATGAGAATAGGTGTCGTGATGTAATAAGGCAAGTTGGCTACTACTTTAATTGGCAGGTCAGGATTTTTAAAATTCTGGATATGCTGCACCAAATCGACCTTGAGAATGTCCTCGTTAACCACTGTCACATTGTCAAAATCACGCAGAGTATCTGCCAAAATCGGCACCAAACGGTAGTCAATCTCAAAGGCCATAACTTGAGCTGCACGCTCAGCCAAAAATTCTGTCAAGGCACCAATCCCTGGCCCGATTTCGATGACATTAACCTTGTCATCAATCTCAGCCGTATCCACGATTTTTTGAAGGATATTGGTATCCGTCAGAAAATTTTGCCCAAAGGACTTTTTAAAGGTAAAACCGTGACGCTCCAGCACTGCCTTGGTCACGCTATAATCTGCAATTCTCATCTATTCTCTTTTCTATTATCTGTTACTACTATTGTAACACATTCCCCTTGTATTTTGGGGGTGAAAATCATACCAAAAAACTATCTTTCCTCATGAAGAAAGATAGTCTTGAAAATCTTTAAAGGTGGACTTATCGGTTCTCTCGAAACATCCGTTCGAAAAAATCAGCTTCTTGATAACTTCGATTTTCAGGTAGGGTCAAATCTACATCCTCCTCCACATCGTCCACTGTCAGTTCAACCGTTTGAGGTAAATTTTTCAAACGATAATGCTTTTGCCTTTGCCCTTCAATGCTAGCAAAATCAAGCAAATAGCCATTCACTCGGATTTGAACTAAAAGAAGATGATTGGTCATATTTTCCATGATGAGGATATCTTCTAAACCACCTCTGGCACTAGGATAATCAGATACCCTGCGAATACGGATTTTTTCACACATGAGCAAGCTCCCTCATATCAATGATTTCATCGGCCTTATTCCAGACTAGGGGATTATGGGTCGCAATGATGATCATTCGATTTTCATCTTTCAAGCCCACCAAGAGATTCATAACCTCCTCTGAATTTTCAGGATCAAGAGCTGCTGTTGGTTCATCTGCCAAAATCAAGGGTGGATTTTTCAAAATAGTCTTCGCAAGGGCAACTCGTTGAGCCTCTCCCCCAGATAAAGTATAAATTTTTTGTTCTAGATCCAAATACCCTAGATTAACTTTTTCTAAAGCCTCCACTTGCCTTTCCAAACGTTCTACTTTTGAAATCTTTTGACCAACAAAGCCCAAATCCAAATTCTCTTTGATTGATTGGTTTTCTAAAAGGCCAAAATTTTGAAAGAGATAGCCCATCTGGTCTCGAAAATACTCACGAGTGGGAATGGTTTTTAAATCTTTTCCCTGATAGAGAACCCTTCCACCATCTATCTTTTCTAGCTTTCCTAAGATATTAAGCAAAGTCGTCTTTCCGCTTCCACTCTTTCCGATTAGGGAATAAACCTTGCCCTTCTCCAGCTTGAGACTTAAACCAGAGAAAATCGCGCGGTCATTAAATTTCTTTTCCAATCCTTGAATATCAATCATCTTATTTTCCTTTCAATACTGCCATGCTACCAGCTTCTTCCTTTTTATCCTGCCTTACTAAAATCAAGAGGGCGTTAAGAGTAAATAAAGCTACAACTAGAGCGCTAATCAAGCTATCTCCTGTCAAAACACTAGATAGGATTAGCCCAAGTAAGAGAACCCCTCCTTGCGCCAGTAAGTACTTGCCATGAAGCTCATAGATTGTCATACCAGAAAGACGTTTAATCATGATCTCCCGTCTAAACTGCTCAAAATAGAGAAGATTCATGGAATCAAATAACAAAATAGCCGTAGACAGGGTCAAAATCGTCCCAATAAGGAGAGAGTAGAACTCCATCCGTTTGTCATTTAGTACCTTGGCAAAAAACAGCTGGCTTTTTACCAAATAAGAGACCTTGTGATACAGACCTTGCTCTTTTAAAGCTGTGATACTATCTCCATATCGATCTAGTTTCAAGGCACTATTAGCCGTAGTTCCCCATAACATCCCTGCAACAGGTCTTGTTCCAGTCGCTTGTGGCGTTAGAACCACAATAATCGGATCTTTTAGGTACTGGCGTGTCGTCTTGTACCCATCGTTATAGAGGAAGCGTTCCTGCCCTGTTTCTGTAAAAGCTAGCCTTACCTGTGGGAGGTAGTGTTTCTGACTCGTCACTTCTACACTTTCAGATGAAAAGTTTTGCAGGTAATCTGTAAATAATCCTTGATAGTAGGCAGACTGCTCTCGCAAGCTCTCAGGCAAGATCAGCCCAAACTCTCCCTCAGACAAGTTTTGCATCTTATCCATAAACTCTGAAGAAATGGTAATCTTTTCTTCTACCAGATAGCGCGGTGAGACATAGATAACATTCCCTGCTGGTGTGTAGTCATTGAGACGATTGCCATCTAGGTCCACTTCTGCGCCATTTGAGAATTTGTCAACATTGCTCATGATATAAAAAGAGTCTGTATTGGCTAACCGTTCTTCAGTAAATGTCTGCCACTCACGATTATCCTTACGCATTCCTTCTTCATCGGCAAATGCACTAGACCAACCAAAGGATAGACGGTAACGATCTGAGGACTGACTCCATTTATCGCTAGCTCTCTCCATTTCTTGCATTTCACGGTAGTGGGGTAGGAGAGCAGTCGCACTCGAGCCGACCACCAGCACGGCCAAGAGTTGCCCCACCATCATCAATGTCATCATACGTTTGAGAGGGAGTTTCCCTTTCAATAGATCCACCAGACTATTTTCCTGTAAACCAAGTAGATACACGACACTTAATAAGGTAGAAATCCCTACCAAGGCCAATCCATAAAGTAGAAGAGCAATGATGACCAGTTGCACCGTTGCCATAAACAAGGCACCTTGATACCAGAGAATCCCCAATCCCAAAAAACTGGATACCAGCACCGAGAAGATAAGCTGTCTCATATCTTCTAAGACCGGTCTGAGAGCAACCCCAAACAAGCTCTCACCAGCTATTAAACGAATCCCTGCTTGACGGAGGGATTTTATCCGATAAATCAGAGTCAAACTCATAAAGGTCAGCAGAAAAATAGCTAAACTCAGTAGCACCATAGGGGTGACAGCCAATAGTAAGACTATCGAAAATGGATCTTCTCCATTCGAAACAAAGCCTTGATAGCCAAGTTCTTTCAAGGTGGTCTGTAAGCTCACTCCATCCAAACTTCCTGATACAATCAAATAAGAACCTAATAAATCACTCGTTTCTGCACTCTCCTTGGAGGAAATGGTCAGACCTTCTGGAAGCTCTCCCTGACCATAAGTGGCATAGGTAAAGCGTGTTTCTCCAGCTTCATTTGGCTCAACGATTCGACGGGCGATGAGACTATTGTGCTCTACCGCTAAGTGACTCAAAGCCTCTGTCACCTCTTCGCGACCAGCTACTGACTGGTTTAGCTCAGT
This sequence comes from Streptococcus sp. UMB0029, assembly GCF_002871495.1. Classification (GTDB taxonomy): domain Bacteria; phylum Bacillota; class Bacilli; order Lactobacillales; family Streptococcaceae; genus Streptococcus. The sequence continues at coordinate 51,793 of NZ_PNGD01000007.1, read as the reverse complement.
ACCCATCACGTCAACAGAGGCATAGTTACCAAATAAAATCTCTTCTCGATGGTCAACGGAAGTTATCACCATATAAAGCGATACCAATACCATTGAAATCAAAATAAATAAACGTTTCATCACTTCCTCCAAAAAGTTACTTGGTCACTTAGTGAGAAGGTGACCAAGTAAAGCTAAACAATAGGGCTATACCATTCTAAACATTATAGTAGAATGCAACTTTCTCTCCCCAAGAAGTACGAATCCATGCACGAGAAGTCCCTCTAGCACCAGCATATCCCTTATCAGATGAACCAGTTTTTCTGCTAACAACTGTTGAGCTATGATATTTTGAAGAGTGATAGTAGTTTGAGTAAGCACCGCCGTTAGCTGAATCATAAGTCCAAACACCACCTTCTGGGTATTGAACGGCAGCAGAGACAACTGCTACACCTCCACCTAATGTTCTGCAATGCTCGCTACAAGGGCTAATTTTTTAACTGTTTGTTTCATATTGATACTACTCTATTTTTGATTACAAGATTGTTTAGTTACTTGCTCCTCTTTCCATTATCAACGTTGATACTATTATATTACCAAATGATATTCAAAAATTATTTGTTTTTTCTAAATTGTCAAAATAGCACCCTGAAATGAACTTTTATAGTCATTATACTCCATCTTTATCACACTACCAAGGACATCAATGCCCTTAAAATCTAACTATTTCATGTTATTTTTAGCTTATATCTAAAAAAACAGTCCTAAAGACGAACTTTAGAACTGTTTCAATGCTAGAACAAAGACATTTTTGTCATTGCTTCACTATGTTTATAAATATTTTTTTACATCCTCTTGCCATTCCTCTGTCAATTTCTTTACTAGAAATTCATCTCCAATTAGCTTCGCAAATGTTTTAGAAGACTGATAAAATGATTCAGCTAAACTAAAATCTCTTTCTTCTCTTAATGCTTGCTTCCACAAAAACATAAATACAAGGGGTTTCTTTTGATAATCTTGAGTTTTACCCATAATTTCTTGCAAACACGATAGATAATCATTAAAACAATCAGTTACTCCTACCTTTTCAAGACAACACATTCCTGAAATAAGAGTATCTCTAATTATAAAGTAATTCTCTATTTGAGTTACCTTCTTCTGTTCCAAAAGAAGGAACATTATCTTTTCGATTTGATTCACAAATTTTGCAAGATCTTTTCTAATAATCATTTGATAAAAAAACAAACGAATCAACAACATATCATTTATTGAATAGGCTTCTTTTTCTATAATCTGAGGCATATGTTCCTCAAGTATTAACTCTGCATATTCAGGCCTTCTAGTTCTAGAAGTATCCAAACATGCCTGCAATACTTCACATGCTAATTGTTCTTCTTTAGGAAGATTATCAAAGTATGTTTTATAAATCTCTTCCAAACACGCTTCTTTCTTATCGTATTCCTCTTCTTTACCATAGATTGGTTCACGTAAAATCTGGTATTTCAATTCTAAATAAGCAGAAGGAAGAGCTGAAAAATCCGGCATAAGGCTATAAGCTGGAACTCCTAAACGACGAGCAATATAGTCTAACTTGGGCAAACTCGGTTGCGAAGCTCCACTTTCAATTCTCGACAGTTGACGAACTGTCAGTTCTTGCTCATCTCCACAAAAATCTGGACGACTAATTCCTTTTTCTATCCGAATCTCTTTAATTTTTTGACCAATTAACATCAGACGCCTCCTCTTCTACCTGCTTCGAAAAATACTGTGAAGCTCAAAAAATTGTAACAATCACATCTTTCCTACTCATAAGATTTCATAGCTTCTTCCACTTCTGCCAAAGTAACCCCAAACAACTCTAAGCGCTTGAGGAGTTGCTTGCCGTTGGAATAGCCAATTCGGAGAGCCTCCCCTAGATATTCTCGTCGCTTACGGCTATCTGCTCCTGCTAGAAAACCAAGGCGAATCAAATCGCTACGACTAATGTCAAACTGACTCTCATGTTCAAATTGTTCAGTCACCTGAGCGAGAGCCGTTTTCAGGTCTTCATAGCTGGCATGCTCAATTCCTAGAGACTGCCCCTTGGTTTTGGATTTAGGAACAGCTTCATCTCGTTGGAGAAAAGCATGTTGCACTGTTGGAATGGCCGTCATAATCATGCGCCGAATCCGCTCCCCATTAAAATCTGGGTCTGTAAAGACAATGACTCCATGACGTTGGTGCAGGCGCTGAATTCGCTCTATATCCTGGTCATTGATGGCAGAACCTCGTGTCTCATAGGTCTCTACATCGAAATAACGTTTGAGATTGGCCGTATCATCGCGCCCTTCGACCACGATAACTTGGGAAATTTTCTCTTTCATTACTTGCTGTCCAATCCAAAAATTCGCTCTGCATTTGCAGTTGTTACCGCCGCTAGCTCTTCTGCCGTCATCCCACGCAAGTCAGCTATAAAGTCCACTACATAGCGAGTATAGGCTGTTTTATTTTCACGACCGCGTTTAGGTACAGGTGCTAAGTAGGGCGCATCTGTTTCTACCAAAATCTTGTCCAAAGGTAACTCTTTAGCTGCTTCTTGGATGTCAGTTGCCTTCTTGAAAGTCACCACTCCTGAGAAGGAAATGGTCATACCAAGCTCGACAAACTTCTCTGCCCACTCAAGCGTCCCTGAAAATGAATGCATGATACCACCTCGAGGACCAACGCCCTCACTTTTGATAATCTCATAGGTATCTTCCAGCGCATCACGGGTATGGACAACAAAAGGCAAATCCAAGTCCTTAGATAACTGAATCTGACGACGAAAAACCTGCTCCTGCACCTCTTTTGGCGCTGTCATCCAATGATAATCCAAACCAATCTCACCTAAAGCAACAACCTTGGGATGCTTGAGCTTGTCAAGCAAGTAGGCTTCAATCTCCTCTGTGTAAGTCCCTGCTTCTGTCGGATGCCAACCAATAGTCGCGTAAAGTTGGTCATACTCATCCACCAACTCCAAGGCACGCTCAATCGTTGGTTGATCAAAACCCACAATATTCATCTGTATCACACCCATCTCAGCGGCCAAGGCAATTTCTTCTGCCTCACGACCTGCAAATTCTTCTACATTCAAGTGTGTATGTGTATCAAAAATCATCTCTTCTAACCTCGTTTTCTATCTACTATTATAGCAAAAAAACTGACCTCTCTCCTCATCTGAAAAAAATATTCTAAAATCCATTATCATCTCTTGACGCTCTTTTTCCAAAGCAGTATAATAACACTTATTGAATTTTCAACAAAGGAAGCAACTATGTTTACAAAATTAAAACAGACCTTTATCGGTCGTCCTCTTAAGTCCTTAACCGAAGGCGAAGGGGGACTACTGGGAAAAATGCAGGCCTTAGCCATGTTGTCAAGCGACGCTCTGTCCTCCATCGCCTATGGACCTGAGCAAGTAGTCCTCGTCTTGGCTAGTCTCTCTCCTCTTGCTATATGGTGGAGCCTTCCTATTGGCCTCTTTGTCCTCCTGCTCTTAGCTAGTCTGACCGTTTCCTACCGTCAAATCATCCATGCCTACCCTCAAGGGGGAGGGGCCTATATGGTTACTCGAGAAAATCTATCTCCCCAACTTGGCTTGATTGCTGGAGGTAGTCTGCTGGTTGACTACATGTTGACCGTAGCAGTATCTGTTGCATCTGGAGCCGATGCTATCACAGCAGCTCTCCCTGCTCTCCACCCTTACAACCTCCACATTTCCATTTTTCTAGTTTGCTTGCTCATGCTCTTGAACTTACGGGGCTTAAAAGAATCTGCCAGCTCACTGATGATTCCTGTCTATCTCTTTATCATCAGTACTGTCTTTCTCTTGCTCTACGGAATTTTTCAACTAATGACAGGAGCTCTCAGCTATCAGGCAACTTCACCTATTGGGCATGCTGTTCCGAGCCTGTCTATCGTTCTCATTCTAAGAGCCTTTACCAGCGGATCTGCCTCTCTGACAGGGGTTGAAGCTATTTCAAATGCCGTTCCCTTTTTCAAGGCTCCGAAAGAAAAGAATGCCGCTCAAACCCTGACCATTATGTCACTGATTTTAGGTTTTCTTTTTGCTGGTATCACTTTCCTAAACTACTGGATGGGGATTATGCCGCAACACGGAGAAACCATCCTTTCACAGATGGCTCAAGGCATCCTTGGCACTTCCTTCTTAGGTCACCTTGGCTATTATACCTTCCAATTCTCCACAGCCTTGATTTTGGCCGTAGCAGCAAATACTGGCTTTTCAGCCTTTCCTATGCTGGCTTACAACATGGCTAAAAACAAATACATGCCCCATCTCTTTATGGAAAAAGGAGACCGCCTAGGTTACTCCAATGGAATTTTAACTCTGGCTTTTGGGGCTATGATTCTTCTTCTCATTTTTAATGGCAATACAGAACGCTTGATTCCTCTTTATACTATCGGGGTCTTCGTTCCCTTCGCCCTATCTCAGACTGGGATGATTCGTCATTGGAAAAAGGAAAAAGGGGCCAACTTCTTAAAACCTGCCCTTGCCAATATCCTTGGTGCCATCATTTGCTACGCTATCGTGCTCATCCTGCTCTTTTTCCGTCTCAGTGATATCTGGCCTTTCTTCCCGATCATTCTCGTACTCACCCTACTTTTCTTGGCCATTCACAGTCATTACCAAAAAGTGGCCCAACAACTGCGACTCTATGAAGGAATCGAAAAACGTACTTACGACGGCAATCTGGTTCTGGTCCTAGTAGGGAATGTCACCCGTGTAAGCGTTGGAGCTATTAACTACGCCCAAAGTATCGGAGACGAAGTCTTAGCCATGCACATTTCTACTAAGGAAACAGCAGAAAAAGACCAAGAAATTCTCCAAGAATTTGCCGATTACTTCCCAACCATTACTCTGAAAAACATCAAGACCAGCTACCGTGACATCATCACGCCTACTGTCAAGTATGTCAAACGAATCTCTGAGGATGCCCAGAAAAAGAACTATACAGTCACTGTCCTAGTACCCCAGTTCATCCCTAATAAACCTTGGCAGAATATCCTGCACAATCAGATGAGTCTCAAACTCAAATACGCCCTTCGCTGGTACCAAGACGTCGTTGTCGCTAGCTACTCTTATCACTTAAAAGAATAAAGAAAAGGCCCTACCAGAACCAAGAAGCTCTGGTAAGGCCTTTTTCTGAATCTAGTCACTAGACTTATACTCTTCGAAAATCTCTTCAAACCACGTCAGCTTCACCTTGCCGTAGGTATGGTTACTGACTTCGTCAGTTTCATCTATAACCTCAAAACCATGTTTTGAGCTGACTTCGTCAGTTTCATCTACAACCTCAAAGCAGTGCTTTGAGCAACCTGCGGCTAGCTTTCTAGTTTACTCTTTGATTTTCATTGAGAATTAACTGAAAAGAATGACTAGGAATATTATTGAATGTGGTTAGCTAAATCTTCCTGAGCTTTTTTATTTGACTCAGCTTTTTCTTTTAGCCATTTTTCATAGAGTTCTTGGTACTGTTTAGCAGTTACTGGCTCTTTTTGCAGTTCAACATATTTATAATTGTCTGAATTTCCTTTATTCCCAACGAATGAGAATGGACCTGTAAACGGTACACTCTTACGGAAAATTGGGTTGGCTCCACCACTTTGAACTGGTAGGAAGAGGGCGCTATCTGTCAACCAAGCTTGAGCTTCAGCGTATTTTTCATAGCGAGCCTGAGTATCTGTGATTTCAGCGTCGGCCTGATCCAAGAGTTTCTTGTAGTCAGAAAGACCAATCTTGTCCTTGACTTCCTTGTCTTTTCCTTCAGACAAGCCCATATTTTTCAACTGAGAACCTGTTTCTGGATCAAGGATAGCTAGGTAAGTCTTAGGATCTGAGTAATCTCCACCCCATCCTGAGATGTCGATGTCATAGTCTTTTTGTTCTGCTGTATCTGCAAAGTAGGTTGCTTGGTCTTTTTCATCTGGAGAAAGTTGGATAACATCAATAACCACATTATCCTTACCAAGAGTTGCTTCTACTGTTTGCTTGAAAGAGCCAGCCTGTTGCACATCCAACTTAGCAGTCTGGTCAACTGGCAAATCCAAATGAATTGGGAAGGTTACTCCCTGAGCTTGCAGACTTTCTTTGGCCTTCGCAAACTTCTCTTTGGCCTTGTCAGGATTCAAGAAGGCTTGCTTACCATCATTTAGGTTGATATTTGCCCAATCTTTACCATAGTTGACAATTTTTTCATTGACAATATCACCGAAGTTCTTATCACCAACTTGGACAAAGTTACTTGGTGTAACCGTGTTACGCAAGATACGGTCTGCTCCATCTTCACCATTTGTCTGTGCTGCATAAGCATGACGATTAAAGGCAAAGTTGATAGCCTGACGGAAATCTTTATTTTGCATAGCTGCACGTGAATCTGTCTTTTCCTTATCAGACTGTTTCATAGTCTGCTTGTAGCTTTGACGATTCACGTTGAAAAGATAATAGAAAGTAACTGAGTTTTGTGGTGTATAGGTAATCTTGTCCTCATTTCCCTTTTTGAGTTCAGCAAAGACTGAACTTGTTGGGAAGATACGACCATCTGTATAGTTGCCTTCCAAGAATCCTCTTGCAATGCTGTCTTGGTCAGAACCGTCAAAGAAAGAGAGCTTCACTTTCTCAATTTTGACATTGTCCTTATCCCAATAGTTAGGATTTTTATCAAATTCAATCAAAGATTTTGATGTGAAGGACTTAAACAAGTAAGGACCATTTGACAAAATGCTTGATGGTGTCACACTTCCAAAGTCATCTCCCTTAGACTTCAAGAAGGCTTCATTTACAGGACTAAGAATACTTGCTGTTGTTTTAGAGTTCCAATAAGTCTCGGGTTGGATGAGGGTGTATTGGAGTGTGTAATCATCCACTGCCTTCACACCAACAGTTCCAAAATCAGATGATTTCCCTTCAACATAGTCTGCTAGCCCTTTGATAGAATCTTGTACTAAGTACAAGTTTTCAGCCTTTTTATCAGCCGCATACTTAAGACCAGTCACAAAGTCATGAGCTGTTACATCCGCATACTCTTCTCCTTCAGAAGTGTACCATTTAGCCCCCTGACGGATTTTATAAGTGTAGGTCAAACCATCTTTTGACACAGTCCACGACTCAGCCATAGACGGGATGAGATTGCCATACTGGTCATTTTCCAACAAACCATCAATCAAGTTGGTTGTGATACTAGATGTAGAGTCTCGGGTAGAAGTAATATAATCCAAGGTATCTGGGTTATTGACAAAGATATAAGAGTAAGTCTTGTCTGCATTATTTGATTGGGAAGACCCACATGCTGCTAGAGCTAGACCTGCTGTCAAAGCCATAGCTCCAAAAAGCATAACTTTTGATTTCTTCATGATTATTCTCCATTTTTACAGTATGTGAAATATTATACACCATTTGAGCAAAAATATAAAGCTTTTTGTACTTTTTTACAAAAATAAAAATCAGTAGACTCGAGTTCCTACTGATTTTTGATAGAGTTCGTTTGGATTATGCAGCCAAAACTTTGCGTCCTTTACGACGACGAGCTGCCAATACGCGACGACCGTTTTTAGTTGACATACGGTTACGGAATCCGTGTTTGCGCGCACGACGAAGTTTACTTGGTTGATAAGTACGTTTCACGATGAATACCTCCTCATAGATTTTGTATTCGTTTAGCCGGCTATAAAGTGATCAGTTACTAAACATACTTTACTATTCTATCTGATTCTTTTACTTTTGTCAATAGCTCAAGGCAAATGTTTCCAGCTTTTTCGAATGTAAGCCCTATCTACGATACTGTTTCAAGAAACGAGTCATCTTGTCTTGAATTTGGGCTAGTTCATCAACACGAGGAAGGTAAACGATACGGAAGTGGTCTGGTTCCTGCCAGTTGAAGCCTCGACCATGAACCAAGAGAACCTTTTCCTGCTTCAAGAAATTAAGGACAAACTGCTCATCATCATCGATACGGTACATATTACGGTCTATTTTAGGAAAGATGTAGAGCCCCGCCTTGGGTTTAACCGCAGACAAACCTGGAATCTCTTGAATGGCATTATAAATGAAATTTCTTTGCTCATAAATTCGTCCACCAGGAAGGAGCAATTCATCGACTGATTGGTGACCACCCAAGGAAGTTTGTACGACTTGTTGGGCCAAAACGTTAGAGCAAAGGCGCATATTGGACAGCATATTGAGACCTTCAATATAGCCCTTGACGTGCGTTTTAGGTCCAGACAAGACCATCCAACCCACACGGAAACCAGCAATACGGTGAGATTTTGATAGACCATTCATGCTGACACAGAAAACATCTGGTGCCAAGCTCGCCACCGGCGTATGCACATGTCCATCCATGACCATGCGGTCGTAAATTTCATCCGCAAAGATAATCAAATCGTTTTGACGGGCAATCTCAATAATCTCCAGCAAGAGTTCTTTAGGATAAAGGGCTCCAGTTGGGTTATTTGGATTGATAAGGACGATTGCCTTGGTATTGGAAGTGATTTTTGACTTGATATCGTCAATATCTGGGTACCATTCTGCAGCTTCATCACAGATATAGTGAACGGCATTTCCTCCAGCTAGACTGACAGCTGCTGTCCAGAGAGGATAGTCTGGCATTGGTACCAAGACTTCATCCCCATTGTCCAAAAGCCCCTGCATAGACATGACAATCAACTCACTGACACCATTTCCAAGGTAGATATCATCAATATCTACGTTTGGAAATTTTTTCAATTGGCAATACTGCATGATAGCCTTACGGGCTGAGAAAATCCCTTTAGAATCAGAATAGCCTTCACTATCACGCGCATTCATAATTAAGTCATGAATGACCTCGTCTGGCGCTGTAAAGCCAAATTCTGCTGGATTTCCTGTATTCAGACGTAAAATCTTTTCTCCATTTGCTCGCATCCGCATGGCTTCTTCCAAAACAGGGCCACGGATATCATAAGCAACATGCTCTAACTTACTAGACTTGTTATATTCTTTCATCTTGTTTCCTCAATTCTTCAGGATAGTAACATTATACCACTAGAAAGAGAATGCGACAAGTTTGCTGAAATGTGTTACTAGATTCATATAGAAGAAAAACCTCACTAAAAGCGAGGCCAAGACAGGGGAGATAGCAGGTATTTTGCGAAAGTCACATCACATACCAAAAGATAAACCTAGAAAAAGCAAACCTAAAAAGGAGTCATAGAGAAGATTGAACATGAGGAAAAGCCCCCATATCATCAAGTAATCCCAGCGACCACTTCTTTTAGCGACTAGGAATAATACCAAATGGTAGAGTAGGTGAAAGACTAAAAAGCCAATAAAACCTGGATAGAGAAGCGGAATTAGCTTCTCTAATTGCCAGATCATAATCACTTCTACCAAGACTGAAACCAGGATGATTCCATAATAAAGGAAATTTGATTTTTTTGTTTCTTGAAAAGAGTTTTTCATCATTCTCCCTCCCTTCACTTGTTTCCTGCTATCCTTTCTTTTATTTTATCATATATTTATATAGATTTTAAGCGCTAACATTCTTTTAAAAAATACTTTTTTTGCTTTACTTCTATAGTGAAAAGGTTTACAATTATAGTAAGAAAATTTCAGGAGGTTTCATTATGGCACAACGTTACCAAAATATTATGGTCGCAATCGATGGTTCTAAAGAAGCGGACTTGGCTTTTATCAAGGGAGTTCATTCTGCTCTACGAAACGACGCTAAACTCACCATCGCACATGTCATTGACACACGCGCACTCCAAAGCGTATCCACCTTTGATGCTGAAGTTTACGAAGAACTCCAAGTAGACGCTGAAAGTCTGATGAAAGAGTACGAAAAACGTGCTAAAGATGCTGGTGTTACAGATGTTCATATCGTCATTGAAATGGGAAATCCAAAGACCCTCTTGGCACGTACTATTCCAGATGCTGAGGAAGTGGACCTCATCCTCGTTGGTGCAACCGGTCTCAACGCCTTTGAACGCCTCTTGGTCGGCTCTTCATCTGAATACATCCTCCGCCATGCTAAGGTCGATTTGCTGGTTGTGAGAGAACAAGAAAAAACCTTATAATCACAAAGAAAAGGAGCCCCCAGCTCCTTTTTCTTTACTGTTTATTTCTCTCTTTATGGCGTTCATAAGCCTTGAGCTGGCGCTGCAGTTCCTTTTTAATCGCAGGTTCTGGAGCATATTTTTCTTCCCAATCATCTGGTTTTAAGATTTTGTGGGTCACTGGATCAAAATGAGCCTTGCCATCTGGGAAAATTTTCCCCATATTGGCCTGATGGACAATGTCAAAAATACGTTCTGGGTCCACCCCCATCAAGACAAAACTACCGTAGGTGAAGTAAAGCGTATCAATCAAGGCATCCACCTGCCCTATCAAATCTTGCTGAGCAGGCGTCTTCTTAGCTACTTTATCTGCTGCCTTATCAAGGGCTTGATGAAGTTGCGATAGAGCTTGACCAAAATCCTCTTCAGAAGGGCTGGCAGCTCGAACAAACTCCACCAATTCTTCTATTTTAAAGCCAGCCCTGTGGGTTGCACCTTCTAAATCCCAAGCTCGAGGTTCTTCTTGAGTTCGTTCGTCCATCATGTGGTGGAAGGTCTTGACCTTATTGAAATGATAGTCACGGCTGACAAAGACTTTTTCTGAGGCCAGAACACCAAAATGTTCCAGAGCCTTGTGGATTCCATCTTGCTGATTGCTAGTGGTGATGTGCTTGGCAACTTCCTTGACACTGCTACTACCATTTCCCATAGCGACCGACATACCGACACCTGCCAGCATTTCAAGGTCATTATCTGAGTCACCAAAGGCCATGACTTGGTTAAGATCAAAACCATATTCTTTCCCAACTCGTCTAATGCCTTCCAATTTAGAGTTTCCTTGATTGATGACATCCGCAGCAAAAGGATTGCTACGTGTCAATTTCAAATCTTCAAAATCAGCTGCCGCCTTCTCAGATTCTTCTGGTGTCATTAGCATCAAAACTTGGTAGATAGGCTGATTCATCAGATGAAGCAGTTCTTCTTCCTTTTGGGGAACAACCTTGCTGACCATACGATTAAAGGAATGACTCACTGTTCGAGTTAAAACTGAGGGAACGAAGCGACTGATTCGTTGGGAAAAAGAACCCAGACCAAAGGACATGATTTTAGAACCCAACATGGCATCCTTGGTCCCTAGGGCAATCTCCTTGCCCTCTTTTTTAGCATAAGTAATTAGCTGGCGCAAGTGTAACTTGGAAATAGGGCTCGTGAACAAGACTCTGTCTTTAGTAAAGATATACTGGCCATTGTAGGTTACCGCAAAATCCAGATCCAAATCGTCCATCAATTCCTTAACAAAAAAAGGTCCTCGCCCTGTCGCTACACCAACCAACACCCCTTGTTCTTTGACAATCTTAATCGCGTCCTTAGTGGATTTCAAAACACTCTTGCGATCGTTGACCAAGGTTCCATCGATATCAAAAAAAACAGCTTTGACTTCCATCCTATCCCAATCTCCCCTTTTGTGATACAATGATTATACCACATTTCAGAAAGAGTGAGTAAATCATGCCTAAGAAAATCCTTGTTTTACATACGGGTGGAACTATTTCCATGCAAGCCGATGCTTCTGGCGCTGTTGTGACGAGTTCAGATAATCCCATGAACCATGTGTCCAACCCACTTGAAGGAATCCAAGTCCACGCCCTAGACTTTTTTAACCTGCCAAGTCCCCATATCAAACCCAAGCATATGCTGGCCCTCTACCAAAAAATCAAAGAGGAAGCGGCTAACTACGATGGAGTGGTGATCACACACGGGACCGATACTTTAGAGGAAACAGCCTATTTCCTTGATACCATGGAAGTTCCCCATATGCCCATCGTTCTAACAGGGGCCATGCGTAGCTCCAACGAACTCGGCAGTGATGGTGTTTATAATTATCTGAGTGCTTTACGGGTGGCTAGCGATGACAAGGCTGCTGACAAAGGGGTTTTGGTTGTTATGAACGATGAAATCCACGCTGCCAAGTATGTTACCAAAACACATACGACCAACGTCGGCACCTTCCAGACCCCAACACATGGACCACTTGGTCTGATTATGAAACAGGAAATTCTCTACTTTAAAACAGCTGAACCCCGTGTCCGCTTTGACCTTGATCACATACAAGGATTGGTACCTATCATCTCGGCTTATGCTGGTATGACAGATGAGCTGATTGATATGCTGGATTTGGAACAATTGGACGGTTTGATTATCCAAGCCTTCGGAGCTGGTAATATTCCCAAAGAAACGGCTCAAAAGTTAGAAAACCTTCTGCAAAAAGGAATCCCAGTCGCTCTGGTTTCACGATGCTTTAACGGTATAGCGGAGCCTGTTTATGCCTACCAAGGTGGGGGCGTGCAGTTGCAAAAATCTGGTGTTTTCTTTGTCAAAGAACTTAATGCCCAAAAAGCCCGCTTGAAACTCCTTATCGCCCTCAATGCTGGACTAACAGGACAGGCTTTAAAAGACTATATGGAAGGCTAAGTCTCCTTTCCAGAAAGCAAAATCAGGAAATCTTCACGATTCCCTGATTTTTTCTATTTACGTTTTCGTGTTGAACGACGTTCTGTCAAACCATGAGCTAAGAGAACTTCACGTTCTTCCAACTCTTCCTTGTGCATAATCTTAGTCAACATACGCATGCTAATAGCACCAAGGTCATAGAGAGGTTGGGCAATAGTTGTCAAGTTTGGACGGGTAAAGCGTGAGACTTGCGAATCATCACTAGTAATAATTTCAAATTCTTCTGGTACTGACACACCCTTATCAGCAAGGCCGTTCAAGACACCTGCTGCCAGTTCATCACCTGTTACAACTGCTGCAGTTGCGTTTGATGAAATTAAACGCTCTGCCAAGGCATAGCCATCTTCATAAGTGTATTTAGACTCAAATACCAATCCTTCGCTATAAGAAATACCTGCTTTTTTCAAGGCTTCCTTGTAGCCAACCAAACGAACCTTACCATTGATATCATCCACTAGTGGACCGCTAACGAAAGCAATGCGCTCGTTCTCTTTAGCAAGGTAGGTCACTGCATCAATCGTTGCTTGTTTGTAGTCAATATTGACACTTGGAAGTTGGTGTTCTACATCCACTGTCCCTGCAAGAACAACTGGTGTCCGTGAACGAGAAAACTCTGAACGAATTTTTTCAGTCAAGTGGTACCCCATAAAAATGATACCATCCACTTGCTTAGAAAACAGCGTATTAACCACTGAAACTTCCTTGTCATCATCCTCATCACTATTGGCAAGGACGATATTGTACTTGTACATTTCAGCAATATCATCAATCCCTTTAGCAAGCGTTGAGAAATAGCCATTGGTAATATTTGGAATCACGACACCAACAGTGGTTGTCTTTTTACTTGCAAGACCACGCGCCACTGCATTTGGACGGTAATCCAAACGATCAATCACCTCAAGCACTTTTTTACGGGTGTTCTCTTTTACATTCTTATTGCCATTGACTACACGGCTAACCGTCGCCATTGAAACTCCTGCTTCACGGGCGACATCATAAATCGTTACTGTATCGTCTGTATTCATTCCATTTCCTTTCTATATCATACCTCACGAGACTCTAAAAAAGAGACTGTATGAAAATTTCGTTTTCATGATTCTACTTATTCCATTTTATCACTATTTGTAAACACTTTCAAGCATTTTTTGAAGATTGTTTGAAAAAAATTTCATAGAAAACGATGTTTATGAAGAAAAAATCACCTTTTCTTGATTTTTAATCCTATTTGCTGTATGATAAGGGAAAAGAAAGGAGGCAAAGATATGGCTTTTACCAATACCCACATGCGGTCGGCTAGTTTTGGCATTGTTACCAGCTTGCCTGATGATGTCATTGACTCTTTTTGGTATATTATTGACCACTTCTTAAAAAATGTCTTTGAATTGGAAGAAGAACTCGAGTTTCAATTGCTCAATAACCAAGGAAAAATTACCTTCCACTTTTCAAGCCAACACCTCCCTACAGCCATTGATTTTGACTTTAATCATCCTTTTGACCCTCTTTATCCGCCAAGAGTACTGGTTTTAGACATGGACGGTAGAGAAACGATCCTCCTCCCAGAAGAAAATGACCTATTTTAATACTCAAGGAAAATCAAAGAGCAAACTAGGAAGCTAGCCGCAGATTGCTCAAAGCACTGTTTTGAGGTTGTAGATAGAACTGACGAAGTCGGCTCAAAACACCGTTTTGAGGTTGCAGATAGAACTGACGAAGTCAGTAACATATATACGATAAGGCGACGCTGACGTGGTTTGAAGAGATTTTCGAAGAGTATAAAAACTCTAGCCTTCAGTTGCAAGTAACTGAAAACTAGAGTTTTTTCTATTTTTTCAAAGCATTATACAAGTTGCGAATAGGTTGCTTTAATGTCGGATGGATAAAATGAGGCGCAATTTCTTGTAGAGACTCAAGGACAAACAGGCGTTCCGCTATGTAAGGATGGGGCAAGATAAGCTCATCTGTGTAAATGACCTGGTCCTCCACAAAGAGCAAGTCCAAATCAATCAAACGAGGCCCCCAATGTACTTCTCTCACACGTCCCATTTCTACCTCAATAGCCAACAAGTTTTCTAACAAGACTGGTGCTGGTAGCCAAGTTTCCACCTCAACCACTTGATTTGCAAAGCTATCCTGCTCAACACCACCCCAAGGCTCTGTCGTCAAGAGACTGGACTCTTTGAGAATATGGATGCCTCGAGCTTGCAGTTTGTCAATGGCTTGTTCCAAGTTCGCTTGCTTATCTCCCATGTTGCTTCCCAGGGCGATAAAGGCCCGTTGCTTACGGCGATGAATGGTTACTGAGCAAGTATCTAGCGGCAAATGCACTGGCGCCCAAGGTTTTTCCAGTTCCAACTTCATTTCTTGGACAAGAGGATAAGCATCAAAGGTACGTTCTACTAGTTTGTAGGCTACCGTTTCAATCAAGTCCTCAGTTGTTTCCTGAAACCAAGTCGTCCACTGCTGACACAGTTCTCCATAATGGACAGAAGCCGTTAAATCCAAATCTGTCGCCGCCTTGGTCATATCATAGGATAGGATGGCTGAAACGACAAACTTCTGCCCCAATTCTTTCTCACTAGGAAACAGACCATGATAAGCAAAAATTTCCAAATCTTTAATCTGCAGTTGATCCATAATGATTCCTTTCTAGAAAAATCCGCTTCAAGTGGATTCTTTTTATAGTCAATGAAAATCAAAGTGCAAACTAGGAAGCTAGCTGCAGGCTGCTCAAAACACTGTTTTGAGGTTGCAGATGGAAGCTGACGTAGTTTGAAGAGATTTTCGAATAACATTATAGTCCCATTAAACGATAAGCCTGATCTCGAAGGTCCTTATCTGTTTCAAATAGACCACGAGCTACTGTCGTCAAGGTTGCAGTACCTGGTTTTCTAACACCACGCATGCTCATACACATATGTTCCGCCTCAATGACAACAAAGGCTCCTTTAGCACCTAGATAGTCCATCAAGGCATCGGCCACTTCGATATTCAAACGTTCTTGAATTTGTGGTTTTTTCGAATAAACTTCCACCGTACGGGCCAGCTTAGACAAGCCTGCTACACGGCCATCTGGAATATAAGCAATATGCGCTCTACCATAAAATGGCAGAAAGTGATGTTCACACATAGTGTGGAAAAAGATATCCTTTTCTACCACCATATTGTCATCAATAATCTCAAAGGATTTTGACAAGTGTTCCTCCGCTGTTTGACCAAGCCCTGAAAAAATCTCTTGGTACATACGGGCTACACGAGCAGGTGTTTCCTGCAAGCCCTCGCGATTAACGTCCTCTCCCACAGCCTCGATAATCATTTTTACAGCTGCTTCAATCTTTTGTGTATCCATTCTCATTCTTCCTCTCCATCAGATAGGCTCTCACTTGGCTCAAGAAATACAGGGAACCTGTGACAATCCTAACTGTTTTTTTCTCTTCTTTTTTATCTGTCAATTTCTGCGCTAGAAAATCCTGCCAGCCCTGATAGCTGAGATTTCTAGACTTAGCCGCCTCTTCCAGCACGCTTTCATCAGTCGCCCGACTATCGTCAAAATGTGTCAGGGTAAGCTCGGTATCTGGCATTGTCCCCAACAAGTCCAACATATCCTCCAAGGCCTTGGTTTTGATACAAGTAAAGAGGATTTCCTTACGATAATCCGCAAAGCGTTCTCGCAAGGTTGCTATTAAAGCCTTTATGGCATGGGGATTGTGGGCCCCATCCAAAATCATCAAGGGGTCTCTAGACACAACTTCCAAACGCCCAGGCCACCTTGTTGCTTCCAGGGCTTGAGCAAGCAGGTCATTGCTTGCTAGCTCTCGACCATCTTCTTGACAAAAAGTATCAAGTAAAGCTATGGCCATCCCAGCATTCTCTATCTGGTGCAAACCAAGTAGATCAGTCTGGAAGCGACCTTGTCTGACAGCACTGGTATAGTCAAATACTTCACCCGTTACCACACTCTCTTGGTGACTGACCTGATAATATCTATCATATCGTATTCTCGGCGCATTTTTAGTTGCCGCAATAGAGTCAATCACAGCTAGCGCTTCTGGAGCAATGCGACCTGTTACCAAGGGAATACCTTGTTTGATAATACCAGCCTTCTGCTCTGCTATAGCCTCCAAGCTGTCCCCAAGTAAGGCTACATGATCCAATCCAATGGTCGTAATTCCTGTCAAAATGGGCTGGCAGACATTGGTGCTATCCAAGAGCCCGCCCATGCCCACTTCCATGATGGCCACATCTACTTGCTCTGAGGCAAAGTAGTCATAGGCTATGGCTGTGATAATCTCAAACTCGGTCGTTCCCTGCAAATTGGCAGTCGCTTCCCCCTCAATCAAAGACTGATAGTCTGTCATGAGGGCTTCTAGTCTCGCTTCTGGAATGGATTCCCCATTGATGCTAATCTGGTCTGTATAATGAATGAGATAGGGCGAGCTGAACACACCAACTCTCAGCCCTAGCTTTTCCAACATATTTTTCAAAAAAGCAATGGTCGAACCCTTGCCATTGGTTCCTCCGATATGGATGACCTTGAGTTTTAGATGGGGATTGCCACGCAAAGCTAACAGTTCCACCATGCGTTCCAATCCAAAATGTGGTTGGTCCGTCCGGTAGTTGGCAATCCACTGATTATTTTCGAATTCTTTCATCTTATTTATATTGTTTTAAATCTAAATTTTCCGCATCATCAGCCAGACGAATAGCGGAGGCAATTTCAACTGCCATCCTGTGACTAGCTACGTCATGCACGCGCACCACTTCTACACCCTGTCTTGCAGCAATACTAGTTACATGAGCCGAAGCCGTATCTCGATTGCGGAAACCAAGTTCTGTCTCAGGATTGACTTCAAAACCACTCTCTTCAAGAATATTGATGACAAATCGCTTGCGCGACACTCCGAGAAAGATTGGATAGCCTTTCTGATGGAGTTTATCCAGGTCCCGTAAAAGAAGCAGATTTTCTTTCTTGGTAAGACCAAAACCAGTTCCTGGATCCAACAGGATATTTTCTTGTGCAATCCCAGCTTCCTCTGCTCTCGCTAAGGCTCTGTCAAAGAAAGCCTCCATCAAATCTTCGATTGGCATTTTTTCAAAGTCAGCTAATTCTTCCTCTGTAAAAGCTTGTCCAAAACCAAAATGAGGAAATATGAGCGAGCTAGGATGCTGAGGTCGCGCCATGACTGGATTAAACATAATGACTACTTTCGCACCAGCCTTAGCAACCACATGGGCCATTTTCTCATCACCCATGAGGCCTGTAATATCATTGACTAGATTGGCACCAGCAGCCAAAGCAGCTTCTGCTACCTGACTTTTCCAAGTATCAATAGAGATGAGGACATCACTTTCCTTGCGAATAGCTTTGATTACTGGAACAACACGCTGGATTTCCTCTTCTTCTTCTATCTCAACATAGCTACTGCCCGGCCGAGTTGATTCTCCGCCGATATCGAGCATGCTCGCCCCTTCAGCTATTAATTTGCGAGCCTGCTGGAGCGCCTGCTCAAGAGCAAAAAATTGACCACCATCCGAAAAGGAATCTGGGGTTACATTGATAATTCCACAAATAGCTGTCTTTGCATGATTGGCTTTACTTGACATATCGGTCACTCCCTCAAGGCTGTTCATCATATTATTTCTCTATTTTACCATAAAAAGAAAAAGATGGACATGATTGCATTCATCTTTTTCCCAGTAGAAACAAGTAAGCAATTGTCAAAAATCTTAAACAGAAATCCCTAATGTCCGACTCATGATCACCACAAGAGCCAATAAACAGAAAGCTACCCCATTAACAATCATGTGAAGCAAGATAGACATTTCCAAACGTTGGGTCTTGTAAGCCGTCCAAGACAGAACGATCGACATACCTCCATAAATCAATAGAGAAGGTAAATTACTTGGTTGATGCAATAAAGCAAACACAATCGTACCGACTACAAATCCCAAGTTCTCTTTTCCTCGGAAAATCTTTTTAGGAATAATCCCACGGCACAAGATTTCCTCACAAATTGGAGCAAGCAAGGCTAGCAAGAAAAAGCTAGAAATCAAAGAACTATGCTGAACCATATCGTTAATCTGAGACTGATTACTTGTTGTCGTCTCATTTGACAGTTGCAATAAAATGGAACCAAGTATATTTGACCCGATAATGACTAGATAACTCAAACCCAATCGTGCCAAATCCTTAGCTCTAAAAAAAGAAAAATTAAAACTAGCTATTTGCGTTTTACGAGCTCCTATAATAAATAGACCTAAAACCACAATTGAAATACCAGCAACTATCAGTCCTGACTGTAACAGTGGTACTTCATGTAAAGCTAAAATTGCAGTAACTGCTAAAGGAATCTGATATAAAATTGTCGCTAACAAAAAGACCAAAAGCCAACCTGCACGATTCAACAATTCTTTCCACATACTTTGCTCTTCCATCAGCTATCTCCTTTGTATTAAAAAAGGGGGGAAATCCCCCTGAGTCATCCTATTATAGGGCCATGCTGATATAGTTAAGGATAAACAAGGCATCCAAAATCCAAATCATTACATGGACATCTTTAGCTTGACCTTTGACAATCTTAGTCAAAGTGTAAGTCAAGAAACCAACTGCAATCCCTTGAGTGATAGAGTAGCTGAATCCCATAAAGATAGATGTGAAGAAAGCAGGAACCGCTTCAGACATATCATCCCAATGAATATTTTTCAAGCTAGCCAACATCATAATCCCAACAATAATTAAGATTGGAGCTGTAGCAGCTGTTGGTACGATAGCGAGAAGTGGGCTAAAGAAGCTTGAAATTGCAAAACAGATAGCTACAACCAAGGCTGTCAAACCAGTACGTCCACCTGCACCGATACCCGCAGCAGACTCAACATAAGTCGTTACGTTTGAAGTACCAGCTACTGCACCAATTGTTGTAGCAATTAAATCAGAATAAAGAGCTTTGTCCAATTTGACTGATTCCTTGTTTTCACCTTTAGAAGCAATGATTCCAACTTTTTCACCAGTACCAATTAGAGTACCAATTGTATCGAAAATATCTGTCAATGAAAAGGCAAGAATAGCCATAAGAGTCTCAGGTAAGCGAGCTGTATCTGAAATCAAAGCTCCTAAACCTTCTGAACCAAGAGCTGCACCAAAAATTTTCTTCAAATCTTCTACCGCAGCACCCAAGTGATTATTTGAAAAATCAATGCTAGAAATATTAACTAAACCTACTGCAATTGCAAGAACTGTTGTTGTTAAGATAGAAAGGATAATCCCTCCCTTAATGCCTTTGATGACAAAGAAGATAGTAATGGCAAGTCCTGCAAGAGCCACCAAAACAGCTGGGTTATTAAAGTCAACCAATCCTGGAACCGCTGAAGAGTTTGCTGCAATCGTTGCTTGAGCTTTGTCAGCACCTTCTCCTATAACAGTATAGTTACCTGGATCAATCGTAAATTTCAAAAGTCCAGCATTCTTAATCCCTACGTAGGCAAGGAAGACACCGATACCTGCTGAAATAGCTGAACGAAGAGCAGTAGGAATGGATTCAATGATCATTTTGCGTACATTTGTCAAAGTAATAATCAATGAAATAATACCACAAATGAAGACCATAGCCAAAGCTTCTTGCCAAGAATAACCAAGTCCAAAGACAACTGTAAAGGTAAAGAAAGCATTCAGTCCCATACCTGGTGCTTGGGCATATGGTAAGTTAGCATAAAAAGCCATCATAAGGGTTCCTACCACAGAACCAATAATCGTTGCTAGGAAGATACCCTGAGCAGGCATTCCTGTTTGCGAAAGAATTTGTGGGTTTACAAAGAGAATATAGCTCATTGCAAAGAAAGTTGTTAAACCAGCGAGAACCTCTGTACGAACGTCTGTACCGTTCTCTTTTAGTTTAAATAATTTGTCCATTATCAATCTCCTTTTAATTTTTACGAACAATAATAGAATTATATCATTTATCATTCACTTTTTCAATATATTTGTTTAATTTATTTAATAAAATGATGGAATTTCTTTTTTGTTTGGAATCTGCTTTTCTCTCTGCTTTTTGCTATAATAGTAGACATCTTATCTGGAAAGACACTAGAAAGGTTCATATGACGAAAAAAATTATTGCAGTTGACCTAGATGGAACCCTGCTCAACTCAGATAGTCAAATTTCTGACTTTACCAAAGAAACCATTAAAAAAGTTGCTGAAAAAGGCCATCAGATTATTATTACGACAGGTCGCCCTTACCGCATGTCAAAAGATTTCTACCGTGAACTAGACTTAGACACTCCTATGATTAACTTCAACGGCTCCCTCACTCATTTACCAGACCAGGTTTGGGACTTTGAAAAGTGTTTGACCGTAGACAAAAAATATCTTTTAGACATGGTTCGACGTTCAGAGGACATTCAAGCCGATTTTATCGCTGGAGAATACCGTAAAAAATTCTACATTACAAATCCTAATGAAGAAATTGCCAATCCCAAATTATTTGGCGTAGAAGCTTTCCAGCCTGAAAATCAATTTCAGCCTGAATTGGTGACCAAGAACCCTAACTGTATTCTCTTGCAGACCAGAGCCAGTGACAAGTATGCCCTGGCAAAAGAAATGAACGCCTTCTACCAGCATCAACTTTCTATTAATACCTGGGGAGGTCCCCTTAATATCCTTGAATGTTCAGCCAAGGGTGTTAACAAGGCTTTTGCCTTAGACTACTTACTTAAGGTCATGAATCGTGACAAAAAAGATTTGATTGCTTTTGGAGATGAACACAATGATACCGAAATGCTCGCTTTTGCTGGGAAGAGCTATGCCATGAAAAATGCCAACCCAGAGCTACTCCCCTATGCAGATGAGCAAATTTCCCTGACCAATGACCAAGACGGGGTTGCCAAAACACTGCAAGACTTATTCTTATAGCCCCTACTGAGTCTGGGACAAAAGTCTAACCATAAATATAAAAAGCGAACAAAATAAGTTATCTGACACTCAGAATTCTGTCTTGTTCGCTTTTTTTCCAATCTATCGATTTTAAAAATTTATAATAAAGAATTCCTAAAATCAAAATCTTTTTGTCCCAGCCTCTTTGTGCTCTTTTCACAGTCTCATCAACCAGTTAATCGATTGTTCTATTTTTTACCCCCAAAACCTTGGAAAAGGCTTTCTTTTGTGATATACTTCACATGTAAATACAAGAGAGCTCGTCACACTCGACTCTGTTGACACAAAATCAATCCAGTCCTGTTGCTCCTGCTCTCAGTTAATATCAAGGAGGATAGCTATGAAAGCTGTTGTTGTAAATCCAGAAAGCACTGGTGTTGCTGTTGAAGAAAAAGTACTCCGTCCACTTGAAACTGGGGAAGCACTTGTAGAAATTGAATACTGTGGTGTTTGCCACACTGACCTACACGTTGCCCATGGTGACTTCGGTCAGGTACCAGGACGTGTCCTAGGTCACGAAGGTGTTGGTATCGTTAAAGAAATTGCCCCAGATGTAAAAAGCCTTAAAGTAGGCGACCGCGTCAGCGTTGCTTGGTTCTTTGAAGGATGTGGCACTTGCGAATACTGTACAACTGGTCGCGAAACCCTTTGCCGTACAGTAAAAAATGCTGGTTACTCAGTAGACGGTGGTATGGCTGAACAGTGTATCGTAACTGCAGACTATGCTGTCAAAGTTCCTGACGGACTTGATCCAGCCCAAGCTTCTTCTATCACATGTGCTGGTGTAACAACCTATAAAGCTATTAAAGAAGCAAAAGTTGAACCAGGTCAATGGGTTGTTCTATATGGAGCTGGTGGACTTGGTAACCTCGCTGTTCAATATGCTAAAAAAGTATTCAATGCTCATGTCATCGCAGTTGATATCAACAACGACAAACTTGCCCTTGCAAAAGAAGTGGGTGCGGACATTGTGATTAACGGCCTCGAAGTTGAAGATGTGCCAGGCCTAATTAAAGAAAAAACAGATGGTGGGGCCCACTCAGCTGTTGTAACTGCTGTATCTAAAGTTGCCTTCAACCAGGCTGTTGACTCCGTTCGTGCTGGTGGTCGTGTAGTCGCTGTTGGTCTTCCTTCTGAAATGATGGAACTCAGCATCGTTAAAACCGTTCTAGATGGAATCCAAGTCATCGGTTCTCTTGTTGGAACTCGTAAAGACTTGGAAGAAGCCTTCCAATTCGGTGCAGAAGGTTTGGTAGTCCCAGTTGTCCAAAAACGTCCAGTCGAAGATGCTGTGGCAATTTTCGACGAAATGGAAAAAGGTCAAATCCAAGGACGTATGGTACTCGATTTCACAAACTAATTCAATAACAACCTATATAAAAAAGTTGGATGCTTCTTCCAACTTTTTTATATTAAATTTTTAAAATAAGGATTATTCTCTTCTCAAAAATATTAGTATATCAACATTTTGAAACATTTGTATTTTGTTTTTAAAAAAATTCTATATCAAATAGTTGATTTTTTTATGAAAACGGTTTATACTAATCTAGTCTTAAAGTTTTCTTAAACAATGGGCACAACATTTTATAAGGAGGAATGACAATAATGAGTATCGGAATCATTATTGCGAGCCACGGCGAATTTGCTGCGGGTATTCATCAGTCAGGATCTATGATTTTTGGTGAACAAGAAAAGGTTCAAGTTGTAACCTTTATGCCAAATGAAGGTCCAGATGACCTATATGCTAAATTTAACAACGCTGTGGCTGCATTTGACGCAGAAGATGAGGTGCTAGTTTTGGCTGACCTTTGGAGTGGTTCTCCATTCAACCAAGCTAGTCGCGTGATGGGAGAAAATCCTGATCGTCAGTTTGCCATCATCACAGGACTTAACTTACCGATGTTAATCCAGGCCTATACAGAGCGCCTCATGGACGCTACAGCAGGTGTGGAAAAAGTCGCTGCGAATATTATCAAAGAAGCCAAAGATGGCATCAAAGCTCTCCCAGAAGAGTTAAATCCAGTTGAAGAAGTTGCAAGTGCTGCAGCTGCTCCAGTTGCCCAAGCTGCTATCCCAGAAGGAACTGTTATCGGTGACGGTAAACTAAAAATCAATCTTGCTCGCCTAGACACTCGTCTCCTTCACGGTCAGGTTGCTACTGCTTGGACTCCAGATTCAAAAGCAGACCGTATCATCGTTGCTTCAGATAACGTTGCCAACGACGATCTTCGTAAAGAATTGATTAAACAAGCGGCTCCAAATAATGTCAGAGCCAATGTTGTACCAATCCAAAAATTGATTGAGGTTTCAAAAGACCCACGTTTTGGAGAAACACATGCCCTTATCTTGTTTGAAACACCTCAAGATGCCCTTCGTGCAATCGAAGGTGGCGTGCCAATCAAGACCCTTAACGTAGGATCAATGGCTCACTCAACAGGTAAAACAATGGTCAACAACGTTTTGTCTATGGACAAAGATGACGTTGCTACATTTGAAAAAATGCGTGATCTCGGTGTTGAATTTGACGTACGTAAAGTACCAAACGACACCAAAAAAGATTTGTTTGACTTGATTAACAAAGCCAACGTTCAATAATAGACATCAGTAACTATCGAAGAATTCTAAGAAAATTTTTCACTTTATTATCATTAAATAGAAAAGGAATAAAACCATGTCAGATATTTCAATTATTTCTGCTGTCTTGGTTGTAGTTGTTGCCTTCCTTGCAGGTCTTGAAGGTATCCTCGACCAATTCCAATTCCATCAACCAATCGTCGCATGTACCCTTATCGGACTTGCAACTGGTAACCTCGAAGCAGGGGTTATGCTTGGTGGATCACTTCAAATGATCGCCCTTGGTTGGGCAAACATCGGAGCTGCCGTAGCTCCTGACGCTGCTCTTGCATCTGTTGCCGCAGCAATCATCTTGATCAAAGGTGGTAACTTTACTACTGAAGGTATCGCCGTTGCAACAGCAACAGCTATCCCTCTTGCCGTAGCTGGGCTTTTCTTGACAATGATTGTTCGTACAATCTCAGTTGGTTTGGTTCACACTGCTGATGCTGCTGCTAAAGAAGGAAATATTGCAGCTGTCGAACGTGCTCACTTTATCGCACTTCTTCTTCAAGGTCTTCGTATTGCAATCCCTGCAGCCTTCCTTATCGCTATCCCAGCTTCTGCCGTTCAAGACGCTCTTAAATTGATGCCAGACTGGTTGAACGGTGGTATGGCTGTCGGTGGTGCTATGGTCGTTGCCGTTGGTTACGCTATGGTTATCAACATGATGGCAACTCGTGAAGTATGGCCATTCTTCGCAATCGGTTTTGCTTTTGCTGCCATTTCTCAATTGACTTTGATTGCCCTTGGTGTAATCGGTGTTGCCCTTGCCTTCATCTACCTTAACCTTTCAAAACAAGGTGGTAACGGTGGCGGAGGAGCTGCGGCTTCTAACGATCCAATCGGTGATATCCTAGAAGACTACTAGAAAGGGGAACAATCATGACTGAAAAACTTCAATTATCAAAATCAGATCGTAAAAAAGTTTGGTGGCGTTCACAATTCCTTCAAGGTTCTTGGAACTACGAGCGTATGCAAAACTTGGGTTGGACTTATTCATTAATCCCAGCTATCAAAAAATTGTACACTACTAAAGAAGACCAAGCTGCTGCTCTTGAGCGTCACCTTGAGTTCTTCAACACTCACCCATACGTAGCTGCTCCAATCATGGGGGTTACTCTTGCACTTGAAGAAGAACGTGCTAACGGTGTTGAAATCGACGACGCTGCTATCCAAGGGGTTAAAATCGGTATGATGGGACCTCTTGCTGGTATCGGTGACCCAGTATTCTGGTTTACAGTTCGTCCTATCCTTGGAGCTCTTGGTGCATCACTTGCTGCATCTGGTAACTTGGTTGGTCCACTTCTCTTCTTCTTCGGATGGAATGCTATCCGTATGGCCTTCCTATGGTACACACAAGAATTTGGTTACAAAGCTGGATCTGAAATCACTAAAGACATGTCTGGTGGTATCTTGAAAGACATCACTAAAGGTGCTTCTATCCTTGGTATGTTCATTCTTGCCGTTCTTGTACAACGTTGGGTATCGATCAACTTCACTGTTAACCTTCCAGGTAAACAATTGGCTGAAGGTGCCTACATCAACTTCCCAGAAGGACCTGTATCAGGTGCTGAATTGAAAGGTATCCTTGGTCAAGCACTTGGTGGATTGAGCCTAGATAAGATTCAACCACAAACCCTTCAAGGCCAGTTGAACTCATTGATTCCAGGATTGATGGGACTTCTCCTTACTTTCCTTTGCATGTGGTTGCTTAAGAAAAAAGTATCACCAATCTCAATCATCCTTGCACTCTTTGCAGTAGGTATCGCAGCTCGTTTCTTCGGTATCATGTAATCAAGAAAATCAAAAGGAACCAGGTTCTAAAATCTGATTCCTTTTTTCTATGTTTTTATTCAGCCAAGGCACCCATTGGATCCCAAGGTGCAAGCACAATTGGTTCTGCTTCATAAGTAGCTTGTTCTTCTGCTGTCAGCAATTCTTTGCGAACAACGATTTGGTAAGTGTATTCGTCCATCCAAGCGTCTGAGGCAACAAAGTAACCATCTGTACCGACCTTGTCTCCCCAAGAGTTTTCAACCTTCCACTTTGTTGACTTCCCATTTTCATCCAAGTCAACACCTGTCAAGACCATAGCATGAGTCATCAAGCTTTCGCTGTAGTCCAAACGTCCAGCCTTGTCTTGAGTGAGTTTAATGTCCATGCTTGATTCAAAGTCATAAACATCTGTCGCAAGAATTCCAGCTTTGCGGTTGCTGAGCTGACCAACATCTGAACCAAACCAAACAGTCTCACCTGCTTGCATTTGAGCAATTGCCAACTCTTTCAAGCGCTCCATCGGCACGTTGATGTAGCGAACTGCACGGCTACCAACCACATTCCCCAACATCTCAACTGTGTAAGATTGGCCATAAGGCTTGTCAGCAGTTGGAGCATTGATAACAGAAACATAGTCTTCTAGTGGAAGATTGACATATTTCTTGTAAAATTCTTGTGGAGTAATGCTCTTTTCACTTTGGTAGTTGTTATCTTTATCGCGATAAGCAAAGTCAAATTTACGTGGTGGAAGGCCTAGTGACATAGCAAGAAAGTTAAAGATTTCTTGCAAGAGGTCTTCTTTCTTAGCTTGAACAGTCGCTTGGTCAGCGCCAGAAGCAAGCAAGTCACGCAAGATTTGAGCATCTTGACGAAGCAATTTGTTGAGAATGGCATTGAGCTCACGACTACTGCTTGATGAAACAGATTCAGGATAAACTGACTTGGGCACGACACCGTATTTTTCAAAGAGAGAAACGACCATATCCCACTGACCACCGTCTTGTTGTGGTGTTTGGAGTAGGAATTTAACCTTACGGCTCGTCAAGTCTTGGTCTGCAGTCGCAATGACTTGCTCCAAGAACCAGTTTGATTTCTCATACTTGTCCCAGAAGAAAGTGTGGGCTTGTGACAACTCAAAGTTTTCCAGTTTATATTGAGAGATAAGTTTGTGGCGGAAGGTGTTGAGAGCTGCAAACATCCAGCAACGACCAGACGCTTTCTGGTTGGTTACCTTATCCTTGGTCAAATCTAATGAGAAAACAGGGGTGTTGTCTACATGGCTTTGGCGACGTTCTAGGGCTGCAAAAATTCCGTTGTGGCTGGCAGCATTTTCAATCGCTTGGTATTTTACATTTGCTTCATAGTTGGCAAATAGTTTATCAGTAAATGATTCTTGAATCGCGTTCATAGATTCCTCCTTTTATTCTACAGTCTATTATAACTCTTTTCACAAAGGAAGCAACTGAAAAACATAAAAGGCAAGGACATTCTTCCTCACCTTTTTCAAATTTATACTCTTCGAAAATCTCTTCAAATCACGTCAACGTCGCCTTGCCGTACTCAAGTACAGCCTGCGGCTAGTTTCCTAGTTTGCTCTTTGATTTTCATTGAGTATTAAACTAAATTAAATAATATTAGCACGGAGAATTTCTAATTCTTCCTTGGTCAAGCGACGCCATTCTCCTCTCTGCAAGCTCTCATCCAATACTAGAGTTCCCATAGTCAAACGTTGCAAGTCTACTACTTCCTTGCCACAATAGGCTACCATACGCTTGACCTGATGAAACTTCCCTTCTGCAATGGTCACACGGATTTGGCTTTGATTCTTTTCTGGATCTATGGACACAAGCTCCAGTATAGCAGGCTGACAAGTAAAGTCTTTGAGAGAAATACCCTTGGCAAATGTCTCCACGTCTTCTTGGGTCATGATTCCCTTGACTTGTGCCAGATACGTCTTGTCTACATGACGCTTGGGCGAAAGAAGAGCATGGGCAAGCTGACCGTCATTGGTCAGGAGCAGAAGCCCATGCGTATCAATATCCAAGCGCCCTACTGGGAAAACTTCCTTGCTCCGAGCCAAGTCATCCAACAAGTCCAGAACGGTTCTGTGCTTAGGATCCTCAGTCGCTGAGATAACTCCTTGGGGCTTATTCATCATGTAGTAGACAAACTCTTCATACTCCAACACTTGCCCATCAAAGCGAATCTCATCTCTTTCTTCATCAATCTGTAGTTTCGCTGATTTCTCTTTTTTACCATTTACCGTCACGCGCCCAGCCTTGAGCAAGTTTTTGACCTCAGTCCGGCTCCCCACAGCGCAGGCAACTAAAAATTTATCTAATCTCATAGAACTATTATATCATACTCAAAAGGAGGCTGGTACAATGACCAACTTCCTTTTCGTTTTAGATTTAGGCAATTAACTTCCTCGTCTCCAAAAAATAGCTAAGACAATCATGGCACCTAAAATCGCTGGGATAATGGCTGTTCCTGATAAAACTGGCCCCCAAGTTCCAAAGAGCAAATGACCCAGAAAGGCACCAATCCATCCTAGAAACATTTTTCCAAAACATCCCATGCGTTCTCCACGATTGGTCAGAGTACCTGCTAAAAATCCCACTAGGAGACCAACGAACATACTTCCTAACATATTATCTCCTTAATTTGCCCAATCTCCGTTACGGAAGAGTGGTACACGTGTCCCATCCTCACGGATACCATCAATATCCATTTGGTTAGAACCAATCATAAAGTCTACGTGAACATCTGAACGGTTAAGCCCCGCAGCTTCAAGCTCCTCTTCGCTCATCTCCGCTCCACCAACAACGCTAGTTGCATAGGCTGCACCGATAGCCAAGTGGTTTGACGCATTCTCATCGAAAAGGGTGTTAAAGAAGGTAATGCCTGACTGAGAAATTGGGCTTGGATCTGGTACCAAGGCACATTCACCCAAGGCACGCGCACCCGCATTTTCAAAGACAAGGTCTTTCATGACCTGATCACCCTTCTCAGCAGTGATATCTACGATTTGTCCATCCTTAAAGGTCACCTTAATACCTTCAATGATATTGCCGTTATAGCTAAGCGGTTTTGTAGACGTTACATAACCATCTGCACGACGAAAATCAGGCGCTGTGAAGACTTCTTCTGTCGGCATATTTGGCAAGAATCCTTCGCCCTGCGCATTAATAGCGCCAGCTGATTCCCAAACGTGGTTCTTCGGCAAACCAAGTGTCAAATCTGTCCCTGGTGCTGTGTAGTGAAGGGCTGAAAATTGCTCTTTATTAAGCATATCGGCCTTGCTCTTGAGGATAGCTGCATGCTCTTCCCAAGCCTTCACAGGATCTGCTTCGTAGACACGGCAAGTTTTGAAGATTTGGTCCCAAAGAAGATCAAATGCTTCTTCGTCGCTCGCAGCATTTGGAAAGACTTTCTTAGCCCACTCAAGTCCAGCAGCGGCTGCTACAGTCCAGCTAACCTTGTTAGATTGAGTCGCGATTCGCATTGGCTTCATGGCAAGTCCCATAGCTTTAGCAGAAGCTGATAGCTTGTCAGCATCCACTCCGTTCAAGGCACCTGGGTCAGAAGAACGAACTCCGAGACGGCTAGCCTTGTTATCCAAGAGATAGTTCATCTCAGCAATCTTGTATTCCGGCACATTGTCCAGACGCTCCATCGGAGCATGTAGGAATTTCTCACGGTTAATGACATCGTCGGTCCACTGAACAATAACCTCATGTGCACCTAAAGCATAGGCTTCTTTGACGATTAAGTGAGCCAACTCACGTTGCTCCACATCGATAGAGAGAGCCAAAGTGTGACCAGGTTGCACGTTAATTCCGTTCGCAACCAACAATTTCGCATATTTTTCTAGATTTTCTTTAAAATTTGGTAAAACCATATTATTTTCTCTTTTCTATTTTTATTTTTCTTTCAAAGCAGCGAATACCCCTGCTAAAGCAATGGCACTCGACAAGAGTGCTGTTGATAGAAGAATTGTTTGATCAGCAAGTTATAATTGATATTCAAACACCTTCTCAGCCAGCTTATCTTCCGCGAATATTCTTAGTTTCATGAAAACCCCTTAAAATTTATTAAAACAAATCACTATGACTGCCTGTCCTCAGTAAATTTAAAATCAATTCTTCCTTGTCTACTTTATAAACCAAAAGCCAATCTGGCTGGATATGGCATTCACGAACTCCTTGAAAATACTTGGATGCCATCAATTGATGATCACGATATCTAGCAGGAAGTTCTTTTTCTTGAACAAGAAAATTTAAAACTTCTTCTAATAATTCTGCCTTCAAACCACGCTTCATAGCCAACTTAAAATCTTTTTTAAACTGTTTATGATAACGAATCTTAAGCACGCAAATCCTCCATCAAGTCAGAGACTGATTCAAAGGATTGGCTCATATTACGATTTTGGTCTAAATCCGTTAACACTTGAAACAACTTCCGATTTTCGTCTAGTCTAACATCGAAAGGTAAACCCTGATATTGAATAGCTTGACGAAGGAAAATATTGATGGCAGTCGTCATATCCATTCCCAGATTATTAAACACCTGTTGGGCCTGCTCCTTCACCTCACTATCCAGACGGATGCTCATACTCGTCTTTGACATACTCTCACCCTCTTTCTATAGACTATTTTAACAAAAAAGAAGGCTAATGTAAATCTATTGGATATACATTGGCCTCTTTAAATAGATGATTATAGCTGTTCTGATGACTTATTTTCTATAAAATCATTTACCCTAGTCAAAATCTCTTTTTCCAGTTCTGTTATTTGTTCCGGACCCCAACCAGAATCTTTTTTAGAAGTTATTTCTGCCATCATCTGTAATTTTAAGCTTTGACGATAAAATATATCTTGCCATTGATTATACTTTGCAATTGGAACTAAATTTCCAAACTTCGAATTCTGACTATCTGTAATGATACAAAGATTCCCGAAGGAGTGCAAAAATTTATCATCAATCTCTTCAACTATTTCATCACTATTTGGATGTTGTGGAAACCAGTGCTCTATGGAACGACGATATGTAAACTTAAAATCTTCAAATTCAACGCTCGAATACTTTCCTTTTAAATCCGAACAATTTTTCCATAAAATATAATCTATAAAATTGAAAGCGTAAACAGGAATTGCACCATATCTTTTGATATTTCTATCCTTGTCAAACAAACTTTCTTCAGCATATCTCACTGCCATTTTCTCAAGAAAATTCTTAAACCGAGCACCAAATTCTGCTTGATTTAACTCTTCAATATGGTTAAACAAGAATTGCAAGATTTCATATAACCAACGACTATCACGATTAGCAGTAAAGGTCACAGCAAACATAGATTGGAGCATTAAAATATCATCATTGAACTTTTCAAAAGAATTTTTATCATGATAATATTGAACAAATAAATCTCCTCCAGTTTTATTATTATAATCATTCCGATAAACTTTCTGTAGAAACCAATCATTTTCTTGTCTTCTATTATTAGTCTCTTGTGACATTCGTACGATCAAATTATCAAATATAAATTTTAATTTCAATAAATTTCTAATAAATAATGTAACATCCTCTAAATTTGTATTAACACTAGTTACATTTTCAAATGTTTCTAATAATTTCTTGTCATCTAGCTGTATAGCAGAAGGAGATACATTACCAAATGTTATATAATAAACGAAATATAAAAATGTTTCAAAGTTTATAATCGTTCTGTATTTTTCCACTTCATTCGTATCTGATATTACTTTAACTCTTGTAGATTCTTTATTTTCTATACTAGACAATAGAGATTTCTTATTAGTTGACTGAACTTCTATTTGACTTAAGGACTTATCAATATTTAAACGAAAGCTATTCTGATAATTATTTCCTTTAATCCAATTCAAAGGAAAGATTTTTTCTCTTTCCCCATCATGATGCTTTTTCTTTGCTTTTTTTGTAAATGCATTGATTACCGGCTTATCAAACTCTGCACAGGCTTCCCAAATTCTCGCAAATTTTTGTGCCATTTCTTGATCTGTACCGAACTTAGCCATCATTTGCGCCTTAAGAATCTCATGAGCCTCTAGTTGTTCGCCTCGAGAGTTGAAACGTTCGAAATAAAGATTCAAATCTAAATCCTCAGGAAGTATACTCCGAAAAATGATGACCTTTTCAAAAAGATAGTCAACGAAAAACTGAGGATTAAGCTGGCGCTCCTCTAGCACTTTTTTCAATGCGTCTTTAGCATGTCTGTAGCCTCTAGTCAGCTCATTTTCATCGCCCTCTAAAATTTTTTTCTTGGCAAATAAATCTTGAATATTCTTATTTGATTTCTTCCTAGCTGGGAAGGTAAGATTGATAGCTTTCAATCTATCAAAACCAAACTCATGCTTCAAAGCTAAGGCAATCAAATTAAGGGCTGTTGTCCGTTGTTGCCCATCTATGATTTTGAAAATGTCATTCTCGTTATTAACGACCAATGTTCCAATATAATAATTGTCTCTATTTTCTTGAAAAGCATCTGCTACGTCGTTCAATAACTGCTCAATTTCATCATAAGTCCAAGCAAAATTTCTCTGATAAAGAGGAATAGCATAGGTATCTTCATTTAACAAACGATTAACTGATAAGCTTATATGTGTTTCTACCATTTATCTTTTTCCTCTTCTATAATCCTATCCACAGTATAATTTTCAAATAACTCTCTATCTATCTTAATCATAAAATCATTCGGAGTGACAGCATGGGATAAAAGTTGAAATAGCTTTTGAACCTCTTTTTGTCTAAACCTTCCACCAGCAGCATAGTTCCCAACCGTCGCATCATATATGGCTTTAGACTTAACCCGAGGGTAATAAGACCAAATAAACAAGGTCTCTACTATCTCCTTTGATAGCTCATCTTTTCCAAATCTCTCTGCAAAAAGCGAGCAAATATTTAGGAATATATTGTGGCACTTGAGGTAGCGTCCTTTTGAGCTATTGTAAATATTCAACATGCCTTCTGGGTAAGCTAGATTTTTTTCTTCCCCTTCAGGAATATCAGAAAATCCTAACTCTTCATTTAAAAAATCTTTATGTTCTTTAATGGTTTCATGAGCAGATTCAATATACTCAAAAAATTTACTTCCATCAATGATTGGCATAGTAATGGACATGGGGAGGTTTTCAATATGACGATACAATTCTAAGTATGGAAAGTTCTGATTCAAATCAACACCTTTAAAATCGTCAATAAAATCCTCTGTAAAACGGAGATAAGAACCATAACGCTTGTTTGTCAATCCTGTCTCTCCTCGCGACCATCGTCTCATACGAAAAAGATGTTTATCAAATAACTCTTTGAGACTTAAATTTTTATCCTCTACAAATTGCTCCCACTTTTCCACAATTCTTTCATCTTCGGTATCTTCCTTGCGAAGATGATAGGCTTTGAGCAAATCATGAGGTTCTAAAGATTTTCCACGATTATTCTGAGAATCAAATAACTGAAAGGCTTCAGATAATCGTTCCTGTGGCATAGTAATCACGGAGACAGAACAATTTTCCAATAAAAAATTGCAAATATCTTTTGTCTGATTTTCGCCAACCAATTGAGTCAAATTTTCCCACTCATTATAATTTTCACTCGCATGATAGCAGGATATCTCCCCAAATACAGCACTACTCAGCAGTTGCTTAGCACCCTTATAATTCTCTAAACTATCTAATAAATGAAGAAACAAGGAAATGGAAATTAGCCGTTGCTGACCATCGACAATATCTAAGTATCCATCATTTTCATGTAAGATAACGGAACCAATCTGATATTCCTTTTTCCCCATAGCATCTCGTAAATCATAAAAAAGATTACGGATATGTTTTCTGTTCCATTTATATGGTCTTTGATAAGAAGGAATTCGCAAATCCCCTTTTTTCAATAGTTCTCCAACCTTTTTAGAAGTAAATTGAATAGTCATTTTATCCTCATCTATATTTATCTATCATTTCTTGAACTGTTTGCTTCATATCCTCTACTAAAATCCGAGGAGACAAAACAGTAACTGCTTCCCCTTGCCCCAGCAACCAGCGTTTAAGGCCCGGTGTGTGCTGACTTTCAAACTGAAAATGAGTCCAATCGCCATTTTTCCCAACTATTTTTGCATTTGGAAATTGATCCATCACAATAGTCGGATCGTACAAGTACTCAATTTCAATACTGATTTTCTTCCCGATAAAAGCATCCACTCTCTCGTTACGAATGTCGCCATCTCTAAATTTATCTCGATAAGAAATAGAGGGTTTCTCTATACCACTAAGAGACCATGACTGGATACGGTCTACTCTTAAAGTAATATAAGTAGCATATTTCAACTGGTAAACAACCAGATAGAAATAATGACTATCATAGTAAAGAGAGACTGGTAAAACAGTCTGCCTCTTAGAAGACTCAGAATAAGGTTTTTGATAGACAATATCTAGAACCTGTTCATGCAAAATAGCTTCTGATAAATTCCAAATTTTCTCTATCCTATTTTGTTGATCTGTTAAGGGAGCATAGTTAAGTTTTTCACTGCCAATGATCTGCTCAATTTCTTTCTGATCAGCACGGGGAACTAAGACCAGTAAATTACTTAGTAAGCTAGCAATTTCTGACCGATTCAGTGCTCGATTTTCCAATAAAATCTTTGAAATAACGAGTATATCCTTTTTATTAAAAACTGACTTACTTGATAGATTATACTTATTTGTTTTACGACTATAAAGCAAGTCCCCACTAAAATCGGGATGACTGGATAAAATATCACGAAGGAGCGAAAAATCTCTCTGTATCGTCTTTTCACTGACCTCAAATTCCTGAGCCAGTTGCTTTTTTCCTAACGGAGTCCCAAACTGTAAACGTAAAAAGATCGTTAGTAGTCTCTCTTGAACATTCATCTGCAATTTCCTTCTACATATTATTCAAACAATATTATTTCTAGTACATTATTATCACTTCTATAGTCTAACTAGCACTTTATATTCAAAACGATTAAAGCAAAATAAACTAGCCTTTAGGTGATTTCAACTGTACCACTATGCCAGATTCGAAGAACTCAACTACGGATTCATCCATATTTTTTAAGTCTTCGGGTAAGCAGTCTGAATATACAATGAAGAGTCTGCCTCTTTTCTTATTCTCTTTGAATTGCTGCATCCAGTATTCCTCTACCCTTTGATCAGCCTCTCCCAAAAGTTGAACTCCCTCCATAAAAATCAAGTCATACTCTGTATGCTCCATTTGCAGTTTTATCCATTGACTATGTTTAGAAAAAATCAAATTATCTCTCACTCGATAATATCCAAGTGATACTATTGGAGTAGCAGGTTTTATTTTGGTTAACGTATAAAATAAATGCCATCTGTCAGTCTCTGAAATACCGCAAATGTAAATACATTGAGAATCTTCTTTTAAGTCTATTTGTGGGAATCCAGTCCAATCACTCCCATCATCTTTCAAGCCTTTTTCAAAATTGTAAATTTGCTCTTCAATTGACACGTTAGAATTTAAAATTCCTTGATTCACCATATTATACTCTCTTTTCTATTATTTTTAAGAGAATTATAACAAATCAAGTGGACATATTTTGTCCACTTGATCAAAATAAGCAATTTTTTAAAACAACTCATCAAACAAACTCAACTGATTATCCTCTGGCATATTTCCAAGAATACCCATCTCATCCATCTTTTCAACCAAGGTTGATGAGAGTCCACCACGCTTGCGTAGTTCTGTTTTAGAGAGAAATTCTCCCTCTTCACGCGCTCGCACCAACTGCTTAGCAACGTTCTCTCCCAGACCATCCATAGCGACAAATGGTGGAATCAGTGTATCTCCGTCAATGATGAATTCAGTCGCATCACTACGGTAGAGGTCTAACTTCCCAAACTTGAAACCACGCTCCCACATCTCATTGACAATCTCAAGAGTGGTATAGAGGTCAATTTCCACATTAGAAGCTTCATTGTTCTTCCGTTTTTCAGAGATTTCTTCCATTCTGCGTTTGATGGCATCTAAGCCCGCACCCATAGTCTTAATATCAAAGGCTTTAGCACGAATTGAGAAGTAAGCACAGTAATAATAAATGGGATGGTGAACCTTGAAGTAAGCTACACGCAAGGC
Organism: Streptococcus sp. UMB0029; assembly: GCF_002871495.1. Lineage (GTDB taxonomy): Bacteria > Bacillota > Bacilli > Lactobacillales > Streptococcaceae > Streptococcus. The sequence goes on along the minus strand of NZ_PNGD01000007.1, from coordinate 15,778 downwards.
CATCATAACGTAGGCTGCCGCATGGGCTTTAGGGAACATGTACTTAATTTTCCCACAGGACTCAATATACCACTCTGGCACCTTATTGGCCTTCATGGCTTCGATGTAGCCATTTCGCTCCTCTTCTGAAATCTTCAGCCACAAGCCTTTACGAACCCGTTCCATGATGGTAAAGGCCATCTTAGGTTCCAGACCGGCATGCATGAGGTAAACCATGATGTCGTCCCGACAACCGATAACGGTTGATAGATCCGCAACCCCTTGCTTAATCAAATCCTGGGCATTGCCAAGCCAAACGTCGGTACCGTGAGACAACCCTGACAACTGAAGCAATTCTGCAAAGGTCGTCGGATGGGTTTCATCGACCATCCCTCGGACAAAGTTGGTTCCAAACTCTGGAATCCCCAGCATGCCCGTAGGCGTTCCGATTTGCTCAGGTGTTACCCCTAACACATCCGTCCCAGAAAAGAGAGCCATAACTCCCTCATCATCCATTGGGATTTCATTAGGATCAATCCCAGATAAATCTTGAAGTTTCCGAATCATTGTCGGATCATCATGTCCCAGTACATCAAGTTTGAGGACGTTCTCATCAATATCGTGGAAGTTAAAGTGAGTCGTTTGCCATTCAGCCGTCACGTCATCTGCTGGATACTGGACAGGCGTAAAGTCGTAAACATCCATGTAGTTCGGAATAACAACGATTCCTCCCGGGTGTTGTCCTGTTGTCCGCTTGACACCAGCAGCACCTTGGGCAAGACGTTCCACCTCTGCATCACGATAAAACTTGCCATAATCTCTCTCATAGCCCTTGACAAATCCATAAGCGGTCTTGGCAGCCACCGTACCAACCGTTCCTGCACGGAAGGCATATTCCTCACCAAAGATATCACGCACATCCAAGTGGGCGCTAGGCTGGTCTTCTCCCGAGAAGTTCAAATCAATATCAGGAACCTTATCTCCATCAAAACCAAGGAAGGTCTCAAACGGAATATCCTGTCCGTTTTTACTGAGTTTGTGACCACAGTTTGGACAATCCTTATTGGGCATATCAAAACCTGAACCGTAAGAACCATCTGTGATAAACTCACTGTACTGACACTGACCACAGACATAGTGAGGAGAGAGAGGATTGACCTCTGTAATCCCAATCATGGTCGCAACAAAACTAGAACCGACAGACCCACGAGAACCAACCAAGTAACCCCGTTCATTGGAACGTTGCACCAGCATCTGGGAAGCCAGATAAATCACGGCAAATCCATTCCCCAGAATAGAAGTTAATTCCTTTTCAATTCGCAAATCAACGATATCTGGTAGCGGATTTCCATAAATCTCAAAAGCTTTCTTATAGGTCAACTCAGCAACTGTTTCTTCAGCCTTGTCGATGAAAGGCGTGTATAAGTCACCCTTAACAACCTCAACGGGTTCAAAGATTTCTGCCAAGGCATTGGTGTTTTCAATAACCAATTTCCGAGCTAATTCCTCTCCCAAGAAGGAAAATTCATCCAACATCTCATTAGTCGTTCTAAAATGAGCCTTTGGAAGTGGTGCTGGTTGGGCATGTTCTCCATGACCGATAGTTCGGTTAATCATAGCCCCCTGTCCTAAACTACGGACGATAATTTCGCGATAAATTTCTTCTTCCGGTTCGATATAGTGAACATTTCCGGTAGCCAGAACAGGCTTACCAAGACGGTCTCCCACTTCTATCAAACTCTTGATAATAGTCTGGAGCTCCTCCATATCCTTAACCTGCTCTTTAGCAATCAAGGGCGCATAAATAGCTGGTGGCATGACCTCGATAAAGTCATAATACTTAGCCACCTCAACCGCCGCATCCACACCTTGGGAAACGACTGCATCAAAAACTTCACCTTCTGCACAAGCTGATCCTAAAATCAAGCCTTCCCGATGGGCATCTAGAACCGTTCTCGGTATCCTCGGAACACCTTCAAAGTACTTGGTATTGGACAAAGAAACCAGTTTAAAGATGTTTTTTAGCCCTACTTGATTCTTGACATAAATTGTCGCATGCTTGATTCGAGCTTTTTTATAAGAGTCTGGACTAATCAAATCAATGTTTAGTCTAGCCAAGTCTGTCACACCATGTTTTTCTGCCACCTCTTTGATAAAGATGAAAAGCAGGCGACCAGTCGCTTCCGCATCGTAATTGGCCATGTGGTGATGTTCCAAAGCCACACCAAATCGCTTGGTCAAAGGCCCCAAACCATGACGCTTATACTCAGGATAGAGGTTTCTAGCAAACTCCAGCGTATCAATAACTGGTTGGCTAATCTTCGACAGACCATGACGCTCATAATTGGCATTCATAAAGCCAACGTCAAAGGTCGCATTGTGGGCAACTAGAACCGTATCCTTACAAAATTCTTGGAATTCTTGCAAAACTTGTTCCAGTGGCTTGGCATTTTTGACATGGTCATCTGTAATCCCAGTCAACTCAGTAGTAAAAGCTGACAAGGGATGTCCAGGATTGATAAATTCATCAAATTCAGCAATGACATTCCCCTTGTACATCTTAGAGGCCGCAACCTGAATCAAGTCATTATAGATGGCCGATAGACCCGTCGTTTCCACGTCAAAGACCACGTAGGTCGCTTCCGACAAGTCCATCTCCACTTCGTTATAGACGATAGGGACACGGTCCTCCACAATATTGGCTTCCATTCCATAGATCAGCTGGATTCCCGCTTTTTTGGCCGCCTTATAGCCGTGTGGGAAGGACTGGACATTCCCGTGGTCCGTGATGGCAACCGCCTTGTGTCCCCACTTAGCAGCTGTCGCAACAATCTCCTCTACTTCTGGCAGAGCATCCATAGTCGACATATTAGTATGAGCATGAAATTCAACCCGACGCTCACCTTCTGGCATCAAATCTTTCCGCTCATAGTGAACAACTTCCTGCACATCCTGCACATTCATAGTCAAATCGCGTGTGAAGTTATTCATCTCCACATTTCCACGCACTCGTAGCCAAGAATTTTTCTTGATTAGATCAAATTTCTGAGCCTCTTCCTCATTTTTAACCCACTTTTGCATAGAAAAACTTGAAGTGTAGTCCGTCATTTTAAAGTTGATTAAAACACGACCTGTTCTGGTCACTTTTTGCTCCACATCAAAAACAACCCCTTCAAAGACCAGACGATTTTCCTCAGTCGTCACTTCAATCATAGGAGTAATCTCCGCCTTGTCCAATTTCGGTTTAGCTGCAGCTTTTTTGGCTTGAAAATCAAAGGTTGGTTTCTCTTCTGCTGGAGGTGGTGCCATCTGTTCCAGTTGCTCCATAGCACGGAGCGCTTCCTCATTGGCAGCTTGAACAATCTGTTCATTTTCAGTATGAAAGGCTTCTTCCTGCTCTTGAGTCAGCACATCATTTTTCTCTACTTGACAGTTGAAAGTTGGAAATCCAAATTGTTCAAGTTGTTTAGCTAAATTAGGAAGATGATTCTTCTTAAAATGTTCCTTATCAATCGCCTCTGAACCTTCAATAAAGAGTTGATTACCTTCAGCACGAACTCGCAAATTCTGATAAAGAGATTTAAATCCTTGACTAGCACACGGCCCCTCAGAAAAAGCTTCTCTATAATATGCTTGCAAGAGTTGATTTGAAAATTCTTGAGACAGAGCCTTGATTTCGAAAACAGCTTTATTGCCTGTCTTAGAAAATTCCTCATTCAAACCTTTCTTTAATTCTAAAAAGATTTCAATCGGCAAAATATTAGAAAATACGAAATGAAACTCCCATACCTTACTAATTTTATGAACTACAACTCGCTCAATATCAGCCTGTGATAAGGCAGGAGCCTGTCTCATTTCAGCAGGTATCCCCAATTGATTCATCAAAATTTCAAAACTATTTGACATTCATTTTCCTCACATTATTCTCCTACTATTTTACCATATTTAGAGGTATTTTCTAAAGACAAAAGGAAGCCACTAAGTGACTTCCTTCTAGAGTGAGGACTGATTAGTCTTCACCTTTGTTTTTCTTAATGATTTCTTCTTGTACTGACTTAGGTACATCTTCGTAGTGGTCAAATACCATCATGAATGTACCACGTCCTTGAGATGCAGAACGAAGAACTGTTGCGTAACCGAACATTTCAGCAAGTGGAACATAAGCACGAACGATTTGGCTGTTACCGTGTGCTTCCATACCATCTACACGTCCACGACGAGCAGTTACGTGACCCATAACATCACCAAGGTTTTCTTCTGGAACAGTGATTGTTACAAGCATCATTGGCTCAAGGATAGCTGGTTGTGCTGATTTAGCAGCTTCTTTAAGTGCAAGTGAAGCCGCGATCTTGAAGGCAGTTTCAGATGAGTCGACATCGTGGTATGAACCATCGTAAAGCTTAGATTTAACATCAACCATTGGGTAACCTGCAAGAACACCGTTAGCCATAGATTCTACCAAACCTTTTTCAACCGCTGGGATAAATTCACGAGGAACCACACCACCTACGATTGCGTTTTCGAATTCGAATCCTTTTCCTTCTTCGTTTGGAGTAAATTCAATCCATACATCACCGAATTGACCTTTACCACCAGACTGACGTTTGAAGAATCCACGTGCTTGAGTAGAAGCACGGAATGTTTCACGGTAAGATACTTGAGGAGCACCTACGTTCGCTTCAACTTTGAACTCACGACGCATACGGTCAACAAGGACGTCAAGGTGAAGCTCACCCATACCAGAGATAACTGTTTCACCAGTTTCAACGTTTGTTTCAACGCGGAATGTTGGATCTTCTTCAGCCAATTTTTGAAGGGCGATACCCATCTTATCTTGGTCTGCTTTAGATTTTGGCTCAACCATCAATTGGATAACTGGTTCTGGAACGTTGATTGACTCAAGGATGATTTTAGATTTTTCATCTGTCAATGAGTCACCAGTAGTAGTATCTTTCAAACCAACGGCAGCAGCGATATCACCTGAGTAAACAGTGTCGATTTCTTGACGGCTGTTAGCGTGCATTTGAAGGATACGTCCGATACGTTCACGTTTACCTTTAGAAGTGTTCAATACGTAAGAACCTGATTGAAGAACACCTGAGTAAACACGGAAGAATGTTAAACGACCTACGAATGGGTCTGTCATGATCTTGAAGGCAAGAGCTGCAAATGGCTCTTCATCAGATGCTGGACGAGTTTCTTCAGCGTCTGTATCTGGGTTAATACCTTTGATAGCTGGGATGTCAAGTGGGCTTGGAAGGTAGTCGATAACCGCATCAAGCATCAACTGAACACCTTTATTCTTGAAGGCAGAACCACACAATACTGGGAAGAATTCAACGTTGATAGTCGCTTTACGGATAGCAGCTTTCAATTCTTCGTTAGTGATTTCTTCACCTTCGAGATATTTCATCATCAATTCTTCGTCAGTTTCAGCAACTGCTTCAACCAATTTTTCACGGTATTCTTGTGCTTGGTCAAGGTATTCAGCTGGAATATCTTCTTCAAGGATATCTGTACCAAGGTCGTTAGTATAGATTTCAGCTTTCATCTTGATCAAGTCGATGATACCACGGAAGTCATCTTCAGAACCGATTGGCAATTGGATTGGGTGTGCATTTGCTTGAAGACGATCGTGAAGTGTGCTTACAGAGTAAAGGAAGTCAGCACCGATTTTGTCCATTTTGTTGGCAAATACGATACGTGGAACTCCGTACTCAGTTGCTTGACGCCAAACTGTTTCAGTTTGAGGCTCAACACCTGATTGTGAGTCAAGAACGGTAACAGCACCATCCAATACACGAAGAGAACGTTGTACTTCGATTGTGAAGTCCACGTGTCCTGGTGTGTCGATGATGTTTACGCGGTGGTTGTTCCATTGAGCTGTTGTCGCAGCAGATGTGATAGTGATACCACGTTCTTGCTCTTGCTCCATCCAGTCCATTTGTGACGCACCTTCGTGAGTTTCACCGATTTTGTGGATTTTACCAGTGTAGTAAAGAATACGCTCAGTAGTTGTTGTTTTACCAGCATCGACGTGAGCCATGATACCGATATTACGAGTTTTTTCAAGTGAAAATTCGCGTGCCATGAGGTTTGTTTCTCCTATTTATTTTTGATTTCTATTCTATTATAACATGATTTTAATAAAAACGGATAGGCAGGACCTACCCGTTCTCAATGTTTTCATGCTATTGTTGGTTTCAACTTGTAGATTTACAAGTTGAATTGAACTCGGGCTAAAGTTAGTTAGCCGATTTGAGCTGGAACGGAATGCTGTGTGAAAAAGATAAACTTCCTTGTATTCTTACCGTTCCTAGCATCATAATCTAGTTGAGCTCAAGCTAAAAGTCTGGAGAAAAAGATGAATCTCATTGGTTGCAGTCGCAACCTGCTTCGATTCCCTATTTTCTCTGGGACTTTCTTAACGCTTTCGCATCCTATCTTACCAACGGAAGTGTGCGAATGCACGGTTAGCTTCAGCCATACGGTGAGTGTCTTCACGTTTCTTAACAGCTGCACCAGTGTTGTTAGCAGCATCCAAGATTTCTTTTGCAAGACGGTCTTGCATTGTGTGTTCACCACGAAGACGAGCGATTGTTACCAACCAACGAAGTCCAAGTGTTGTACGACGTTCTGGACGAACTTCAACTGGGACTTGGTAGTTAGAACCACCAACACGACGTGCACGTACTTCAAGTACAGGCATGATGTTTTCCATAGCTGTTTCAAATACTTCAAGTGCATCGTTTCCAGTAGCTTCTTTGATTTGCTCAAAGGCACCGTAAACGATTGAAGCCGCTGTACCACGTTTACCATCAAGCATAACGCGGTTGATAAGACGAGTAACTAGTTGTGAATTGTAAAGCGGATCTGGCAATACGTCACGTTTTGGAGCTCTATTTTTACGACTCATTTCTCTTTATCCCCTTTCCTTATGCTTTTGGACGTTTAGTACCGTATTTAGAACGGCCTTGTTTACGATCGTTAACACCTGCAGTATCAAGTGCACCACGGACGATATGGTAACGTACCCCTGGAAGGTCTTTTACACGTCCACCACGAAGAAGCACCACGCTGTGCTCTTGCAAGTTGTGTCCGATACCTGGGATGTAGGCAGTAACTTCGATAAGGTTGCTCAAACGTACACGAGCGAATTTACGAAGGGCTGAGTTAGGTTTTTTAGGTGTCATTGTTCCAACACGAGTTGCAACACCACGTTTTTGTGGTGAAGAAACGTTTGTTTGAACTTTTTTATGACTGTTGTAACCAACGTTCAAAGCTGGTGATTTAGATTTTTCTACTTTTGATTTACGCGGTTTGCGAACCAATTGGTTAATTGTAGGCATCTACATTCTCCTGTGTTTTTTATTTTTGGTGATGATACACTTGGTGACAGCTATCATCTGTGTGTACTTTTGCAACATTTGTCAGCACGTCCCTGTACACTCTTGAGAGACCAAAAGTAAAAAGTACCGTCTATTATTGTAACAAAATTTCCCCTTGGTTGTCAAGATATTTTTCTTTTTTATTGTTAATTTTAGCTCTTTTGTGGTGCTCCCTAAAAAAAGAAAAAGGAGGAATCCCACCCTCCTAAAGTTAGTATTGTTTCATTCAATCCCATCAATTTTAGCACATAATGTTCAAAAAAATTATATCATCACAACCAACCAGATTCTTTCGCGATATTAGCTGCCTCTGTTCGATTACCTGCATCTAGTTTTGAAAGAATATTGGTGACATAGTTTCGGACTGTTCCGTTTGATAAATAAAGTTGATCTGCAATTTCTTGGTTAGAGAAACCCTGAGCGACTCCCTTTAAAACTGCGATTTCTTGCTCCGTTAATGGATTGGGATGCGTCATCACCACTTCCATCAATTCAGGCGAATACTCCTTGCGTCCCTCTAGAACGGTGTGCAAGGTTTTCATGAGGTCTGCAATGTTTCTTTCTTTTAATACATAAGCATCTACTCCGGCCTTGACCGCACGTTCAAAATACCCAGGACGCTTGAAGGTCGTCACCACAACCACCTTTGTTTCAAGCTTTTCTGCTCGTATCCACTCCAAGACTTCAAGACCTGTCTTAACAGGCATCTCTACGTCGAGGATGGCGATATCTACAGACTCCTTTTCTAATAGCTGGATTGCTTCTTGCCCATTCTTGGCTTGAAGAACAGACTCCACGTCCGATTGAAGCGTGAGCAATTGACACATAGCATCTCGCAACATACTTTGATCTTCTGCGACTAATACTTTCATCTACATTCTCTCCTTATAAGCTAGTCGAACCTGAACTTCTGTCGGTTGTTTTTGACTAATCACATTTACCTCTCCCGAAAATGGAAGGACACGATCTCGAACTGTATGGAGCTCATTCCCTTTTATAGAAGTAAAACCACAACCATCATCTCTTACTGTTAAAAGGAGTTCTTTCTCTGTCCGTTCTAATCTTAAGTAAGCTTTAGACGCTTTAGCATGCTTGATGATATTGGTAACTAACTCAAGCAAAATCATGGAAGCCGTTGACTCCAATTCCTGAGTAAGGCTAGCAGTATCTAGTTGATTAGCCGTTTCCACCTCAATGCCAGCAATCTCTAGCATCTTTTTGACAGTTTCAAGTTCTGAAGCTAAGGTCCGTGATTTCAGATTTTCCACAATGGTTCGTACTTCATTCATGGAATCCTTGCTTATCTGGTGAATTTCTTTTAATTCCTTCTCCACCTGTGGATAAGCCTCCATCTGAAACAACTGCAAGGCGAGATCCGTCTTGACACTCAGCATAGCAAAGGTGTGTCCCAAGCTATCATGCAAATCCTGACCGATACGACTACGTTCATTTTCAGCTAACAAGAGATTTATCTGGGCATTTTGCTTGGCCTGCGCTTCTTTCAAATCCTCTACAATACGAATCCGAACCAAACCAAAAGTCATCAAATCGACAAAAGCAAGAATTACAAGTAGATAGAATAGAAACCCAACTTCGATTCTCTGAATAATCAACAGTTGCCCCACCACAAGCACTTGAGCAAGGAGAAAAGTCCGGACATGTAAAGAATTAAAACTACGTACGCCAAAATGATAAATTAAGAGATTGGAAAGGAAAAAGAAGAACCAGATATAATTTACAGCAACAAAGGCGGTGTTCCCAGCTACATAGACCAGCATGATGCCCCAGAAAAGCCAAGATAGGCGCTGATTCTTAGTTGTTAAAACACCCAAATACGCCACTACAAATAGAATATCAATCAATAAATGCCAGACAGCAAGCTCCCCAATCACTACAGGAAGGATGGGAAAAACCATAAAAATCAAACTGGCCCAATACATATAGTCTATGCTCTTCAGTCTTTCAAGCATTAAGCATTCTCCTTATGACCTTGAAGGTAAATGGTCAAACCAAACAAAACTGCTGAAAAAACAAGTAGATAAACTGTGGCTGATAAATTGATGCCACCCTCATTTAAGAAGGTCTTGATCAATTCCATCAACTGATAGCTTGGTAGACGCTTCCCGATTGCTTGCATCCAGTCTGGAAATAAAGAGACGGGCATCCAGAGTCCGCCTAAAACAGCCAAGCCAAAGTAAAGAAGATTGCCCACGACAGACATCAACTGACTAGTTGGTAAGAGAGTCAAGGTCAAGCCAAGGGCTACAAAAGCTATACTTCCTACTATCAGCAAAAGCGCAGCCCCAATCCAGTTTCCAAGAGACATGTCCACACCTCTTACAAAATGCCCAACTGAGAAAACAACCAGAATTGAGACCAAATAATCAACCATCATACTTGTTATCTTTGATAGATAATATTCTACCATATTTACAGGGCTATGACGTAATATTTTCTGCCAGTTGTTCATCTTGTCGGTATGTAAAACAACTGGGAATGAAAAGATAGCTGTCGACATCATGGAAAAAGCCGTCATGGAGATGAGGTAGTCGCGCATAAAATTCGCTGGTCCACCTGGTGTGTCCTGATACATGCCTGAAAAGAATAAATAGAAGGCTGTCGGCATCCCTACGGATAATAGATAATAGACTAATTGTCGTTTGGTCAATAGAAATTCTATCTTATTTAATGCTATCCATTGTTTCATCTTAGTCATCTCCCTTTTGTGTTTCTTCAAAGATGGTATCTAGCAAACTACGGTTATTAACTTCGATTTCTTGTATGCTACATCCTGCTTGAACTAACAGTTCCCAGAAAGCATCCGCTTCGCGTGTGACTACTTGTAAGGCATCTTGTTTTTGTACCCACCTTTCAACCAAGACTGACTTCTCAACGACTTCCTTGTAAGCTAGAGGAAGGATAAAATGCTTTTCAATCTCCTCACTACGCATAGCTAGAGGCGTCGTATCACGAATCAACTCTCCCTTATTTAAAACCAAAATCCGGTCAGCTGTATGCTCTACTTCTTCGATATAATGGGACGAATAGAGAATGGTGACTCCCTGCGCTTTTAGGTCCTGAACAATTTCCCAAAAACGTTGACGGGTAGAGGTATCCATGGCAGCAGTTGGCTCATCTAAAAAGACAAGCTTTGGTCGCCCAATTAAGGTCAAGACAAAAGAGAAAAGACGCTTTTGTCCACCTGATAATTTTTCTGCGAATTGCTCTTTTTGTTGCTTATCAAACTGTAATAGTTGATCGATTTCCTGATTACTCAAGTGATTTGGATAAATTTTTTGAAAGAAAGCAATCAACTCTTTTACCTTTAGTTTCTGAACGATTACATTCTCTTGAGGGAGGTAGGATCTTGTATAGTCTAACTTAGAGCTCGTTACCGGCAAATCTTGGATAGATACTTGCCCACTGGTGACCAATTTATCTCCAAGCAGACAGTCCAAGAGTGTGGTCTTCCCAGCACCATTGGGCCCAATCAAGGCGACACATTCACCTTCAGCTACCTCAAAGGAAATATCCTTCAAAATAGCCTTGCCCTTGATGTTTTTATTTAGGCTTTCTACCTTAATCATGTTCATGATATTCTCCTTTCAGCCACTCCTTTCCCATAGGAAAGGCGATAAAAATCATAAATCCTAGTCCCCAGGCACCACGGATGAATTGGTGAAGGAAGACTTGATCAAACCAACCTGTAAACATTTCTACCAACCATACCACTAGTGATAGTCCAATAAAAAGATAGAGAAACGCTTTTTTCATTTTTCAAACTCCTTTTTCACATCTGAGACTAATTTCAAACCTTCTCGGATAAGCCAGGACATCATTCCAAAGCCAGCAAAAAGCTCCCAAGGAAAATGGTAGAAATCCTCATCCAATCCCGAAAACATGAGATAGGTCATAACTCCTGCTGCTACTAAACTCATCGCGACAATTACTTTATGTTTCATTTTTTCTTCCTCCATTTGATACATCTAGTATAATTCTTTAAAGGTAGAATCACTAGAAGCTTCTGTCATGAGGAGATATGACAAATGTCATAACAGATTCTGTTCAAAACAAGAAAGATGCACTATACAACAAAACACAAGTAGAAAAAATCTAAGGTAGCTTCCTCAAAAAAGATATCAAACCCAATTCACACTATATTGAATTGAAAAATAATACTTATTTAAAATCAAAAGAGCGGAAATTTTTATCGCACAAACACATATATTATAAGCAGAGCGAAAAACTCTTCAATTACTTTCTTAAAAGTTTGTAAGAATTACACAATCTGTTAAATTTTAATTTATGTACCTAAACTACAGTATTCATTGAACAAATTAGGAAACAAAAAAGTATACGCGATCAAAATGAATTACTGAAATTAAAAAAAGAGAGAAGCAAACCAATGTCATTAAGTTAGTGATCTAACTACTTGAATAGGATGTGTGATTGAGGTTATCAAAGTGATTCTCTAGCCTATCTTCTATTTTTTTGCATGACAAATAAAGGTTTTTTCACCCTATTTTTTGAGATTTATGTTACTCTATAGATGAAATCAACTACCGATTGAGCCTTTATCTTTCTTGGATATTTTCGATTCGGTCGAATAATAGATAACTGTTTCTTGAGGTAGTTTTTCAACTGGAGGGAAGAAAGGGAACCGTTAAAAAACAAACGGCAGGCATAAGCCGCATCTGAGAAGCACATTTTATATCTTTGTTTTTTACGACTACTATCGATGGCAACTTGCGAGGTTACCCAACGACAAAAGTTAAAATTTGTAAAGCGGGCAAAGATTTCTTGGAGAACCCCTTCCTTCTTTTTGGCATGAAAATTGACCAAGCCAACACTGTATTTCAGGTCACGAAAACTAGTCTCTATGCCCCATCTGCTGGCGTAGAGATTTTTTATACTAGCCTAAAATCAAAAACCATCTTATAATAGTAGTTATGAAACTTACAAACGAAGAAATACAGAAAATTGAAAAACTCCTGAGATATTCATCGTACGCCAAATATCATAAACGTCTACAGATTATTTATTTTCGCTCAAAAGGAAAGAGTTATAAGGAAATCATGGATCTGCTAGATTGCAATAAAACAACTGTTTGGAGGAATTTGAAAAAATACAAGGAGTTTGGTTTAGAAGCTCTTCTTCAAGAGACTCGTGGTGGACGTCATCGAGAATATATGACTTACGAAGAAGAGAAAGCATTTCTAAAATGCCATATAGAAGATGCTCAGGCTGGGGAATTTGTAACTGTCAATCACTTATTTGAAGCCTATCAAAAAGAGATGAGTCGCACTTCCACACGTGATGGTTTCTATTATCTCTTGAAACGCCATGGTTGGCGAACGGTCACTCCTCGACCTGAACATCCCAAGAAGGCAGATGCTCAAACAATTGAGACGTCTAAAAATAAAATCTACATTCGAGACCTTAAGTAAGCGCTTTAAAGAGAAGGGGACTTATAACAAAGTACGTTTGATGTACCAAGATGAAGCTGGTTTCGGAAGAATTAGATAAGATGAGTTCTTGTTGGGCTCCTCAAGGAATCCGACCTAGCATTCCTAGTCATTATATACGAGAATATCGCTATTGTTATGGGGCAGCAGATGCTCAGACAGGAGATTCCTTTTTCCTCATTGCTGGAGGATGCAATACTGAGTGGACGAATGAATTTCTACGGCAAGTCTCACAAGCTTATCCAGATGACTATATGTTACTTGTAATGGATAATGCTATATGGCATAAATCAAGTACCTTGGAGATTCCAAGTAATATTGACTTGGCTTTTATCCCACCTTATACACCAGAAATGAACCCTATTGAACAAGTCTGGAAAGAAATTCGAAAACGAGGTTTTAAAAATAAGGCTTTCCCAACATTGGAAGCCGTCATTGATAAGCTTCAAGAAGTTATTCAAGGATTGGAAAAAAATGTTTTAAAGTCCACTGTCAGCAGACAATGGACAAGGTTGCTTTTTGAATATAATTGAGTATAAAAACTGGCTTGCGTTTCGGTGAGGTGCTAGGTTTGACATGGAATTGTGTTTTGAATGAAACTCAAGAAGTCAAAACATACAGGCGCTATGACCCTAGAAAGAAAGAATGGCGACCACCAAAAACAGCTACTTCTGTTCGGACTATTCCAATTGATTCAGAAACATTGCATTTTTTGAATCAATTAAAAGAGATTCAAAGTAGAGATATTGAACAAACAAATATTAAAAATAAAGAAAATCATATCTTTTTCGATTTGTATACTGTTGTTCCTTCAAATCACGAAGTGAATAAGCGTTTAAGAGAGTATCTCAAAAAGTTAAAACTCAATCCAATGGACTTATCAACAACGGGCATTAGGCACACGTACGCAAGTGTTATGTTAGGCTATGGGATTGATATTTGGGTTATAGCTTCAAACATGGGACACAAAGACATTACACAAATCACACAAACATATGGTCACTTAATAAAGGAAAAAGAAGAATCAGAAAACAAACGTGTTAGAGAGTTATTGAGTCAATAATTTTTTCTAAAAAAGTTGACCAAAAATTGACCAAAATCGAGTAGGGGATAATCTCTAGCCCCTCTCACACCACCGTACATGCCGTTCGGCATACGGCGGTTCAACTAACTTTTAACGCATGTCGTTCAAGGTAATAATCCAAACACGAAACCAGTCCACGTTTTTTAAGGACTGGTTTTGATATAGCACGTTTAAGTACCGACTTCTGAGCTACTAATTGATAATGGTCGCCCCAGCCAGATACCTTATCTGCTATCCATTTAGGAACTCCTAACTTAAGCAATCCCCATAATCGTCTAGATTTCTTCTTCCATTGCTTCCAGATAATCACTCGTAGGCGAGTGCGCAAGCGCTCATCTATGCTGGTGACTATACTTTTCATATTTCCCAATGAGAAATAGTTTATCCACCCTCGAATAGACAAATTCAGTTGCTCAATACGTCTTGTTAAGTCTATACTCCATTTCCTCTGTGTTAGTTTCTTCAATTTAAGCTTAAATCTCCGAACACTATCTTGATGGGGGCGACTTTTCCAACCAGCTGATGATTTCCAGAACCCGAAACCTAAATATTTCAACTCTCTTGGTCTGGTAATCTTAGTCTTGGTTATGTTTACTTTCAAACCTAGACGTTTCTCAATAAAACGACTGACTGAATACATCACACGCTTAGCGGCAGCCTCGCTTCCGACCGTAATCACACAATCATCTGCGTAGCGCACAAATCGAAGTCCCCTCTTTTCTAATTCCTTATCCAATTCATTAAGCATGATATTGGATAAGAGAGGAGATAAATTTCCTCCCTGTGGTGTGCCAACTAGCGTTTTATGACGCTGACCGTTAATGATAACACCTGAATGAAGATACTTACGAATCAAGGATTCCGTATCTCCGTCTTCGATAATGTTATGTACTAAGGACATCAATCTATCTTGAGGAACTGTATCGAAGAATTTCTCTAGGTCTATATCCACTATCCACTCATAGCCGTCATTTAAGTACTCTAAGAGCTTCATGATGGCTTTTTCACATGACCTATTTGGTCTGAATCCATAGCTCGTATCTGAGAAATGGGGTTCACAAATGGGGGTAAGGACTTGAATAATGGCCTGTTGAATCATTCTATCCATAACTGTTGGAATTCCTAGTTGACGGATGCCTCCGTTTGGTTTGGGAATCTCAACTCTGAGAACTGGTTGAGGCTTATATTTTCTTTGTTTTATCCGTTCCTTAGTCAGGCGCCAGTTTTGTCTGAGATAATTATCCATCTCTTTGATAGTAATTCCATCAATCCCAGCTGAGCCCTTATTGGATTTTACTTGATTGTAGGCTTCCAGCATATTTTCGCGTGATAATATCTTATCTAGCAATTTTGACATGTGCGTATTCCTTTCTTGTTTTGGTGCCTGAGGGACATCTTATATTGGTGAACCTTCATCTAGTCAATACGTGATAGACTCCAGTTCTATCAGACCGTTCGTTTTACAGACACAAGTGAAGTAGGATTACTTCAATCTGTCGTTTTCTCTTTCTAGCGACAGACCTCAAACAGTCTCTCCCCAGACTGTTTGAGTATTCCCCCTTCGCTCCACTTCCATTACAGAAGTTTCCTCACTACTATGGGCTCGGCTGACTTCTCATGATTCGTTGTTACTACGCTTTCAGCGCTCATGAGACCTCACGGGATAAGTCGTACATCTTTCCTCGTTTACTCTCGTGATTTACGCATATAGGTTACGACTACCTTTTTGGACTTTAGAGTTTGAAGCCCCCTTATCCGCTATATACGCCTTACTATCACGTTCCTGTTCGTAGAGCCACGATTTCGCTATCCCTTCCTCTCCCCGCTACCTCACGATAGTCAGGCTTGGGAATCGCTATTGG
>NZ_PNGD01000006.1:148498-153339 GCF_002871495.1 Streptococcus sp. UMB0029 | reverse complement strand
GAGTAGTTTTGTGATAGAATGTAATTGTTCCATATGAATCTTTCTAATGAGTTGTTTTGTCGCTTTTCATTATAGATCTTATGGGACTTTTTTTCTACAACAAAATAGGCTCCATAATATCCATAGGGGATTTACCCACTACAAATATTATAGAGCCTGAAAATCAAAGAGCAAACTAGGAAGCTAGCCGCAGGCTGTACTTGAGTACGGTAAGGCGACGCTGATGTGGTTTAAATTTGATTTTCGAAGAGTATAACTAGTGGCCGAAATGACTATTCATGTATAGGCTAATTCAATTTGCGTAGCAGAAATCATACAAATAAACTTGATTATAGTACAATAGGATATGAATTATTAAGAAAGTTGGTTCTTTATTGGAAACGATAGTATTTTCAATCTCCGTTTTTTTAGCAGGGGTCTTGTCTTTCTTTTCCCCTTGTATTTTTCCTCTGTTACCAGTTTATACTGGAATTTTGCTGGATGATCAGGAAAGCGCAAAAAGTTTTTCTTTGTTTGGGAGAAAGGTTCTCTGGTCAGGTTTGATTCGGACGCTTTGCTTTATCGCAGGTATTTCTCTTATTTTCTTTATTCTAGGATTTGGTGCTGGTTACTTTGGTAATATTCTCTATGCAAATTGGTTTCGATATGTTATGGGCACAATTATCATCATTTTAGGACTTCACCAGATGGAAATTTTTCATTTTAAGAAATTAGAGGTTCAAAAAAGCTTTACCTTTAAAAAATCAGATTCTAATCGTAATTGGTCAGCATTTTTACTTGGTATTACCTTTAGCTTTGGTTGGACGCCTTGTATTGGTCCAGTTTTAAGTTCTGTTTTAGCGCTTGCGGCTTCTGGAGGCAATGGTGCTTGGCAAGGAGCCATATATACTCTTATTTACACTCTAGGGATGGCTATTCCTTTCTTGGTCTTGGCTCTAGCTTCAGGTGTAGTGATGCCTTATTTTAGTAAAATCAAACGTCATATGATGCTACTAAAGAAAATTGGTGGTTTCCTTATTATTTTAATGGGAATTTTGTTACTATTAGGACAAGTAAATGTTCTAGCTGGAATTTTTGAATAAAGGAGAAAAAGATGAAAAAAATAATGTTTGCTGGTTTAAGCCTCTTGTCAGTAGTTGTATTGATGGCTTGTGGTGAGGAAGAAACTAAAAAGACTCAAGCTCCACAACAATCCCCAAAACAGCAGCAACAAACGTCCGTACAACAAATTGCTGTTGGAAAAGATGCTCCAGACTTCACTTTGCAGTCCATGGATGGTAAAGAAGTTAAGTTATCTGATTATAAGGGTAAAAAAGTCTATTTGAAGTTTTGGGCTTCCTGGTGTGGTCCATGTAAGAAAAGTATGCCAGAGTTGATGGAATTAGCTGCAAAACCAGATCGCGATTTTGAAATTCTTAGTGTCATTGCACCAGGAATTCAAGGTGAAAAAACTGTCGAGCAATTCCCACAATGGTTCCAAGATCAAGGTTATAAGGATATCCCAGTACTTTATGATACCAAAGCAACTACCTTCCAAGCTTATCAAATTCGAAGCATTCCTACAGAATACCTAATTGATAGTCAAGGAAAGATTGGAAAGATTCAATTTGGTGTTATCAGCAACGCGGATGCAGAAGCAGCATTTAAAGAAATGAACTAGAATAGATAAAAATCTGATTACAATATGTAGTCAGATTTTTTTAGAAAATTATTTTATAAATATTCACAAATATCCTATATTTATGGTAAAATAGAATCATCATTTTATTTTGGAGTGAGAGATGAATATATTTAGAACAAAAAATGTTAGTTTAGATAAAACGGAGATGCATAGGCATTTGAAGTTATGGGATTTGATTTTGCTGGGTATCGGAGCCATGGTAGGAACTGGTGTTTTTACAATAACAGGTACTGCAGCCGCGACTCTAGCGGGTCCAGCCCTAGTGATTTCAATTGTTATTTCTGCCTTGTGTGTGGGATTGTCAGCCCTCTTTTTTGCAGAATTTGCTTCACGAGTACCTGCTACAGGTGGTGCCTACAGTTATCTCTATGCTATCTTGGGAGAATTTCCAGCCTGGTTGGCTGGCTGGTTAACCATGATGGAATTCATGACAGCCATATCTGGTGTGGCTTCGGGTTGGGCAGCTTATTTTAAAGGCTTGCTCTCTCAATACGGGATAGCCCTTCCTCAGGCTTTAAATGGTACCTTTAATCCTCAAGCTGGCACGTTTGTTGATTTATTACCTATTCTTGTCTTAGTTTTAGTTACCTCGCTTGTTTTACTTAATGCCAAGGCTGCCTTACGCTTTAATTCTATTCTAGTGATTTTGAAATTTTCCGCTTTAGCTCTCTTTGTTTTAGTAGGAATCTGGCATATCAAACTTGATAATTGGAGTAATTTTGCTCCTTATGGTTTTGGACAAATCTATGGTGCTAGTACTGGTATTATGGCTGGTGCCTCCTTGATGTTCTTTGGATTTTTAGGCTTCGAATCCATCTCTATGGCTGTAGATGAAGTCAAGACTCCTCAAAAAAATATTCCTAGAGGAATTGTCTTATCGCTTTCTATCGTAACCATTCTTTATGCCTTGGTGACGCTTGTTTTGACTGGTGTTGTTTACTATAGTCATCTAAATGTCGATGATGCCGTTGCCTTTGCTCTTCGTAGCCTTGGGATTGGTTGGGCAGCTAACTATGTGTCATTAGTGGCTATCTTGACCTTGATTACGGTTTGTATCTCGATGACCTATGCCCTATCACGTATGATTTACAGTTTAGCACGTGACGGCTTAATGCCTGCTGTATTTAAAGAACTAACCAAGACAAGTAAGGTACCCAAAAATGCTACTATCTTGACAGGTCTAGCTTCAGCAGTAGCAGCAGGAATGTTCCCACTTGCTAGTATCGCAGCCTTCTTAAATATTTGTACCCTAGCCTACTTGATTATGCTAGCTTACGGCCTGATTCGCTTACGGAGAGAAAAGGGGATGCCCAAAGCTGGAGAATTTAAAACACCCTTGGTACCCTTATTACCAATTCTATCAATCATTATTTGTCTCTCATTTATGTTGCAGTATAATATGGAAACCTGGATTGCTTTCCTCATTGCTTTGTTGATAGGAAGTCTTATTTACTTTACTTATGGTTATAAGCATTCTACCATAGAAGAATAATACTCTTCGAAAATCTCTTCAAACCACGTCAGCTTCGCCTTGCCGTATATATGTGACTGACTTCGTCAGTCTTATCTACAACCTCAAAACAGTGTTTTGAGCAACCTACGGCTAGCTTCCTAATTTGCTCTTTGATTTTCATTGAGTATATAAAGTGAGAATCTGTTGAGTTGTTGAAATTCAGCAGATTTTTATATGTGAAAGAAATTTTCAAATTTTTTCTAAAAATAGCTTGACAGATTAATTTTTTAGGAGTAGAATGTTTACCAGTTAATTAAATAGTTAAGGGGTTGTTTATGAAGAAACAAAATTTATTTTTAGTATTGTTAAGTGTCTTTCTTTTGTGTTTAGGGGCTTGTGGTCAAAAGGAAAGCCAGACTGGGAAAGGGATGAAAATTGTAACCAGTTTTTACCCTGTCTATGCTATGGTCAAGGAAGTATCTGGAGATTTGAATAATGTTCGAATGATTCAGTCAAGTAGCGGAATTCACTCCTTTGAACCTTCAGCAAATGATATTGCAGCCATCTATGATGCAGATGTATTTGTCTACCATTCGCATACGCTCGAATCTTGGGCAGGAAGTCTGGATCCAAATCTCAAAAAATCCAAAGTTAAGGTTTTAGAGGCTTCTGAAGGAATGACATTGGATCGTGTCCCTGGTCTAGAAGATGTGGAAGCAGGTGATGGAGTTGATGAAAAAACGCTCTATGACCCTCACACTTGGCTAGATCCTGAAAAAGCTGGCGAAGAAGCCCAGATTATCGCTGACAAACTTTCAGAGATTGACAGTGAGCATAAAGAAACTTATCAGAAAAATGCGCAAGCCTTTATCAAAAAAGCTCAAGAATTGACTAAGAAATTCCAGCCTAAATTTGAAAAAGCGAGTCAGAAAACTTTTGTAACACAACATACAGCCTTTTCTTATCTAGCGAAGAGATTTGGACTTAATCAACTTGGTATTGCAGGCATCTCTCCTGAACAAGAACCAAGTCCACGACAACTTACAGAAATTCAGGAATTTGTTAAAACCTATAAGGTTAAGACGATTTTTACAGAAAGTAACGCTTCTTCAAAAGTAGCTGAAACTCTTGTCAAATCAACAGGTGTGGGTCTTAAAACTCTGAATCCTTTAGAGGCAGACCCACAAAATGACAAGACTTACCTAGAAAATCTTGAAGAAAATATGAGTGTTCTAGCAGAAGAATTAAAGTGAGAAAAGAATGAAAATCAATAAAAAATATGTAGCAGGTTCAGTGGTAGTCCTTGCCCTAAGTGTTTGTTCATATGAGCTTGGACGGTATCAAGCTGGTCATGTTAAGAAAGATTCTAATCGAGTTGCTTATATAGACGGTGATCAGGCTGGTCAAAAGGCAGAAAATTTGACACCTGATGAAGTCAGTAAAAAAGAAGGTATAAATGCCGAGCAAATCGTCATCAAGATTACGGATCAAGGTTATGTAACCTCTCATGGAGACCATTATCACTACTATAATGGCAAGGTTCCTTATGATGCTATCATCAGTGAAGAACTGCTTATGAAAGATCCGAATTATCAGTTGAAGGATGCAGACATTGTCAATGAAATCAAGGGTGGTTATGTGATTAAGGTAGACGGGAAATACTATGTTTACCTTAAGGATGCCGCCCATGCGGACAATATTCGGACA
>NZ_PNGD01000006.1:138806-148083 GCF_002871495.1 Streptococcus sp. UMB0029 | reverse complement strand
GTCATTCTGACAATACGAAACCAAGCAGTCCTGAGAAACCAAGTTTAACATCAAGTTCAACGATTAGACCAAACTTTAATCTCAATACGCAAGCATCAAATCGAGGAACTGGAGGCGCTTATACAACGGATGATGGGTATGTCTTTAGTCCGACAGATGTGATTGAAGATACAGGAGATGCTTTTGTTGTACCGCATGGAAATCATTTCCACTATATACCTAAGAGTGATTTGTCGGCAGGAGAATTGGCTGCTGCCCAAGCCTATTGGAATGGGAAACAAGGCTCACATTCTGCTACAAGTTCAAGTAAACCAAGTAGTGACAATCCAAATCCAGCCCAGCCAAGTTTGACAGAGACACCAAACCTGACTGTCACCCCAACATATCATCAAAGTCAAGGGGAAGATATCCCAACACTTTTAAGTGAATTGTATGCCAAACCTTTATCAGAACGCCATGTGGAATCGGATGGCTTAGTCTTTGACCCAGCACAGATTACTAAACGTACTGCCAATGGTGTGGCAGTTCCTCACGGAGATCATTATCACTTTATCCCTTATTCACAAATGTCCCCTTTGGAAGAAAAATTGGCTCGTATGATAGCTGTCAAGGGACAAAATGGCAGTGTTGTCTTGCCAAGCGTCACTCCTCTGAAGCCAGCCCCTACTACCAAACCTCTTGCACCAGTGGAAAATAAACAGACTGAACTTGATGTCAACCAGGTTGTTAGAAAAATTGGCGACGGTTATATTATCGAGGATAAGGGCGTTAGTCGTTATGTTCTAGCTAAAGACCTAGCTAAGGATAAGATTGATGCTATTGAAAATCTTTTGTCTAAGAAAACTCAAGAAACACACGCTCTAGTTGCGAAGAAAGAAAATGTACCACCTAGGGACCAAGAATTTTATGATAAAGCATATAATTTATTGGCCGAGGCTCATAAAGCCTTGTCTGAAAATAAGGGTCGTACTTCTGATTTCCAAGCTTTAGACAAATTAGCAGAACGCTTGAATGATGAATCTTCTAATAAAGGAAAATTGGTAGATGATTTATTGGCATTCCTAGCACCAATTACCCATCCAGAACGACTTGGCAAACCAAATTCTCAAATTGAATATACCGAAAACGAAGTCCGTATTGCTCAATTAGCTGATAAGTATACAACGTCAGATGGTTACATTTTTGACGAACATGATATTATCAGTGATGAAGGAGATGCCTATGTAACGCCTCATATGGGCCATAGTCACTGGATTGGAAAAGACAGCCTTTCTGATAAGGAAAAAGCTGCGGCTCAATCTTATACTAAAGAAAAAGGTATTTTACCTCCATCTCCAGACGCAGATGCTCAAGCAAATCCAACTGGAGATAGTGCGGCGGCCATTTACAATCGTGTGAAAGGGGAAAAACGAATTCCACTCGTTCGACTTCCGTACATGGTCGAGCATACAGTTGAAGTTAAAAATGGTAATTTGATTATTCCTCACAAGGATCATTACCATAACATTAAATTTGCTTGGTTTGATGATCATTCATACAAAGCTCCAAATGGTTATACTCTAGAAGACTTATTTGCGACGATTAAGTACTATGTTGAACATCCTGATGAACGTCCACATTCTAATGACGGATGGGGAAATGCCAGCGAGCATGTCTTAGGTAAGAAAGACCACAGTGAAGATCCAAATAAGAACTTCAAAGCGGATGAAGAGCCAGTAGAGGAAACACCTGCTGAACCAGAAGTCCCTCAAGTAGAGACTGAAAAAGTAGAAGCAAAACTTAAAGAAGCAGAAGCTTTACTTGCTAAAGTAACTGATGCCAGTCTGAAGGCCAATGCGACAGAAACCCTAGCTGGTTTACGAAATAACTTAAGCCTCCAAACCATGGATAATAATGGTATCATGGTAGAAGCAGAAAAATTACTTGCGTTGTTAAAAGGAAGTAATCCTTCATCTGTAAGTAAGGAAAAAATAAACTAATGAAAAATGAAAGTCTCGATAAAGAGGCTTTTATTTTTATTATGTGGATATGTAAAATTCTTGACAATCGATATTAAAAAGAGTAAACTATTAACTAGTTAATTAACTGGTTCATTATTTTATGCTCTTCGAAAATCAAATTCAAACCACGTCAGCGTCGCCTTACCGTACTCAAGTACAGCCTGTGGCTAGCTTCCTAGTTTACTCTTTGATTTTCATTGAGTATTTTAGTGAATCAAATAGAGTGAAGAAAAGAGGAAAGAATGAAAATCAATAAAAAATATCTAGCTGGGTCAGCAACTGCACTTGTTTTAAGTGTCTGTGCTTATGAACTAGGTTTGCATCAAGCTCAAACTGTAAAAGAAAATAACCGTGTTTCATACATCGATGGCAACCAACCAAGCCAAAAGGCAGAAAATTTGACACCAGATGAAGTTAGTAAGAGAGAGGGAATCAACGCCGAACAAATCGTTATCAAGATTACGGATCAAGGTTATGTGACCTCTCATGGAGACCATTATCACTACTATAATGGCAAGGTTCCTTATGATGCTATCATCAGTGAAGAACTGTTGATGAAAGATCCGAATTATCAGTTGAAGGATTCAGACATTGTTAATGAAATCAAGGGTGGCTATGTGATTAAGGTAGACGGGAAATACTATGTTTACCTTAAGGATGCCGCCCATGCGGACAATATTCGGACAAAAGAAGAGATTAAACGTCAGAAGCAGGAACACAGTAGTAATCATAATACAAGTACAGATAATGCTGTTGCTGCAGCCAGAGCGCAGGGACGCTATACAACGGATGATGGGTATATCTTCAATGCATCTGATATCATTGAGGACACAGGTGATGCCTATATCGTTCCTCATGGCAATCACTTCCACTATATTCCTAAGAGTGATTTGTCTGCCAGTGAGTTAGCTGCTGCCCAAGCCTTCCTATCTGGAAAAGGTGGCCAATTAAGTACCGTTGAATACCGTTCAAGCAGGGGAGAAACAAGATCTAGTGTGAGAACGAGTCAATCTGAGGCTCCTCAAGATTCTGCAACAACTCCTGAGAGTCAAAATGAGGATTTGGATAGTCTCCTTCAAGAATTGTATGCCTTGCCACTTAGCCAACGTCATGTGGAATCTGATGGATTAGTATTTGACCCAGCACAGATTACAAAACGTACTGCAAATGGTGTGGCAGTGCCTCACGGGGATCATTTCCATTTCATTCCTTATTCGCAAATGTCTGCCTTGGAAGAAAAATTGGCTCGGAATTTACCAATTGGAGGTCAGCCAGTTCAAAGTCATTCTGACAATTCGAAACCAAGCAGTCCTGCGAAACCAAATTCAACGATTAAACCAAACTTTAATCTTAATACGCCGGCACCGAATAGAGGAACTGGAGGCGCTTATACAACGGATGATGGGTATGTCTTTAGTCCGACAGATGTGATTGAAGATACAGGAGATGCTTTTGTTGTACCGCATGGCAATCATTTCCACTATATACCTAAGAGTGATTTGTCTGCAGGAGAACTGGCTGCAGCCCAAGCCTATTGGAATGGTAAACAAGGCGCACATTCCTCTACAAGTTCAAGTAAACCAAGTAGTGACAATCCAAATCCAGCCCAACCAAGTTTGACAGAGACTCCAAATCTGACTGTTACTCCAACTTATCATCAAGACCACGGGGAAGACATTCCTACACTCTTACGTGAATTGTATGCCAAACCTTTATCAGAACGACATGTAGAATCTGATGGACTCGTCTTTGATCCAGCACAAATCGTCAAACGTACTGCAAATGGTGTCGCAGTGCCTCACGGAGACCATTATCACTTTATCCCTTATTCACAAATGTCCCCTTTGGAAGAAAAATTGGCTCGTATGATAGCTGTCAAGGGACAAAATGGCAGTGTTGTATTGCCAAGTGTCACTCCTCTGAAGCCAGCCCCTACTACCCAACCTCAAGCACCAGTGGAAAATAAACCGACTGAACTTGATGTCAACCAGGTTGTTAGAAAAGTTGGCGACGGTTATATTTTCGAGGATAAGGGCGTTAGTCGTTATGTTCTAGCTAAAAACTTGACCAAGGATAAGATTGACGCTATTGAAAATCTCTTGTCTAAGAAAACTCAAGAAACACACGCTCTAGTTGCGAAGAAAGAAAATGTCGCTCCTCGTGACCAAGAATTTTATAATAAAGCATATAATTTATTGGCCGAAGCTCATAAAGCCTTGTCTGAAAATAAGGGTCGTACTTCTGATTTCCAAGCTTTAGACAAATTAGCAGAACGATTGAATGATGAATCTTCTAATAAAGGAAAATTGGTAGATGATTTATTGGCATTCCTAGCACCAATTACCCATCCAGAACGTCTTGGAAAACCAAATTCTCAGATTGCTTATACAGACGATGAAATTAAATTAGCGAAATTAGCAGGTAAGTATACAACAGAAGATGGATATATCTTTGACATTCGTGATATTACCAGTGATGAGGGAGATGCTTATGTAACTCCGCATATGACCCATAGCCATTGGATTAAGAAAGATAGTTTATCTGAAGCTGAAAGAGTGGCAGCTCAGGCTTATGCTAAAGAGAAAGGTTTGACGCCTCCTTCAACAGATAATCAGGGTTCAGGAAATACTGAGGTTAAAGGAGTAGAAGCAATCTATAATAAAGTGAAAGCAGCTAAGAAGGTTCCACTTGATCATATTCCTTACAATCTACAACATACTGTTGAAGTTAAAAATGGTAGCTTAATTATACCTCATTACGACCATTACCATAACATTAAATTTGGGTGGTTTGACGAAGGACTTTATGAGGCACCTAAAGGATATAGTTTAGAGGATCTCTTTGCGACTGTAAAATACTATGTAGAACATCCAAACGAACGTCCGTATTCAGATAATGGATGGGGAAACGCAAGTGACCATGTTCGTAAAAATAAAGCAGACAAAGATAGTAAACATGATGAAGAAAAGGAAGAACATCATGAAGCAGATGAGTCAACTCCTCCTGAATCTAATGAAAAGGATAATCACTCAAGTTTGAGCCCTTCAGTAGATAATCTTTATAAACCGAGTACGGATGAAAAAGATAAAGAGGAAGAAGTTAAAGATACAGCAGATGAAGCTGAAGTCCCTCAAGTAGAGACTGAAAAAGTAGAAGCCAAACTTAAAGAAGCAGAAGCTTTACTTGCTAAAGTAACAGATACTAGTCTGAAAGCTACTGCAACAGAAACCCTAGCTGGTTTACGAAATAATCTGAGCCTACAGACCATGGATAATAATGGTATCATGGCAGAAGCAGAAAAATTACTTGCTTTGTTAAAAAGGTAGCGAATCAGTTATAACGAAACCAGAAGAATAAAATTTATCCTATAAATCAAAAGGAGTAAGAGTCAGTAGCGATACTGGCTTTTATTTTTTAAAATGACATAAAAAACTTGACAGATAAGCTTAAAAGAGGTAGAATGTTTACTAGTTAATTAAATGGTTAAATAACTGGTTTATAAAAAACTGTTTAACCGAGAAAAAGAAGCTAAGAAATAGCTTCATCATTTATTGAAATGAGGAGTTTATGAAATTTAATAAAAAGTATATAGCAGCTGGATCAGCTGTTATCGTATCCTTGAGTCTTTGCGCCTATGCACTGAACCAGCATCGCTCGCAGGAAAATAAGGACAACAATCGTGTCTCTTATGTGGATGGTGGCCAGTCAAGTCAGAAAACTGAAAACTTGACGCCAAATCAGGTTAGCCAAAAAGAAGGAATTCAGGCTGAGCAAATTGTTATCAAGATTACAGATCAGGGCTATGTGACGTCACACGGTGATCACTATCATTACTACAATGGGAAAGTTCCTTATGATGCCCTCTTTAGTGAAGAACTCTTGATGAAGGATCCAAACTACCAACTTAAGGATGGAGATATTGTCAATGAAGTCAAGGGTGGTTATATCATCAAGGTAGATGGAAAATATTATGTCTACCTAAAAGATGCAGCTCATGCTGATAATGTTCGGACGAAAGATGAAATCAACCGTCAAAAACAAGAACACGTCAAAGATAATGAGAAGAACAGCTCAGATGTTTCTGTAGCAAGGTCTCAGGGACGCTATACGACAGATGATGGCTATGTCTTTAATGCTTCTGATATCATTAAAGACACAGGTGATGGTTATATAGTACCACATGGTGGTCACTATCATTTCATTCCTAAGAGTGACTTGTCGGCAGGTGAATTAGCAGCCGCAAAAGCATATTTATCAGGGAATACTACAGCTCTCAGTCAATCTTTATCAGTGACACCGAATAATGGTGTTACTGCAGCAGATGATGGTTATGTCTTTAACCCTAATGACATTGTCAGAGATACCGGTGATGCTTATATAGTAAGACATGGGGACCACTATCATTATATTCCTAAGTCATCTCTTAACAATCTCCCATCACACTCTAACACGGAAGAGGTAGGAAGTTCTTCTAGTTCTGTATTAAGTAATCCGTCACCACATGTCCACCATGAGGACGAAGATGATCATGGTTTTAATGCCAGTCGAATTATCAGTGAAGATTCAGAAGGTTTTGTCATGACTCATGGCGACCACAATCATTACTTCTTTAAGAAAGATTTGACAGCAGAACAAATCAAGGCAGCGCAAGATCATTTGAAAGGTGTAAGAACAGGAACACCAAGTCCAGCACATGATGACGATGACGATCATGATGAAGATGCACATGGTCATCACCATGAAGAACACGGCCATGATTTTGATGCCAATCGAGTTATCAGTGAAGATGCGGCAGGCTTTGTCATGACTCATGGCGACCACAATCATTACTTCTTTAAGAAAGATTTGACACCAGAACAAATCAAGGCAGCACAAGATCATTTGAGAGGTAAAACGCCAGTAACACCAAGTCCAGCACATGATGACGATGACGATCATGATGAAGAAGCACATGGTCATCACCATGACGAACATGGCCATGGTTTTGATGCCAATCGCGTCATCAGTGAGGATGAGCAAGGTTTTGTCATGAGTCACGGTGACCACAATCATTACTTCTTCAAGAAGGATTTGACAGCAGAGCAAATTAAGGCGGCTCAGAATCATTTGAACACACATCATGATGCAGAGCCTGTAAAACCACTTGCAAAATCTGTTGAATTATTCTCTAAAGATGCTAGTGATGAAGAAAAAATAGCTTATATTTCTAAGACCTACGGGGTTCCACTTGAAGCTATTAGAATTTCAAACGGATTCTTTGTATTTGGTAATCCAGACCAAGCCTATGATCCAACTCATATCCATCCCTACGCTGTTCGTAAGGAACATGTTCGACTTCCACTCCAAACTGGCAATCCAGAACTTGATTTCTTAAATGAACTCTATACTACTGCCTTACGTGATGGTGTGTCTCCTTATAGCTTACAGGTGGAAAATGGTAGTTTTGTGATTCCTCATGGCGACCACAATCACTATATCAAGGTTCAAACCAAGGGCTATGAAGTAGCTTTGAAAAACAAGATTCCAGCCCTCCAATCTAACTATCAACCTGGAGATTTTGATGAGAAGGCAGTATTGGCAAAAGTAGATCAACTTCTAGCTGAAAGTAGAACGATCTATCAAGATCAACCTATTAAACAAAGACAGATTGAGTTGGCTTTGGGGCAATTTACTGAGAGTATGAAGAAACTTGCAACCAACTCTACTGCGGGTTATCTTGCAAGACTTGACCTCTTTGATAAGCAATATATCCATATTGATGAAAGTGTCAAACCAGTCGAAACAAGTGCATTAGATAAGAAATATCAGGCCTTGATTGATAAAATCAATACACTAGATACTGACTCTTATGGACTTCCGAAAAAAGACCTTCTAGTTCGTCTTCAAGAAGCTAAATTGGCAAAAGATGAGGCTGGTTTAGTAGCGATTGAATCACAACTTCAAGCTCTTCAAGACTTTAATGATCGTACTGGTGATACAACAGTGGAATACATCAAGTACTTCTATGAGCATGTAAATGATAGTCGTTTAAGTGATGAGCTTCGTAATAAAGTTGCTAATTTGACTTTGACTTTATATCAATCACAATCTTTCCGTAAGGCTGTGGACTTGAATAAACTGTTCCCAAGCATTTACCAAATAAAACAAGAAGTAGAAGAGGCTTTGAAAAATCAGCCAACTTCTTCAAAAGTAAATGAAACAGTTTTAGATAAAGAAACAGTTGATAGTCAATCTGCTAAGCAAGCAATTTATGAATTCCTGAAAGAACTCTATCCTGATTTTAAAAAAGAAGAACATGTTAATCATGTTAGCAAAGAGCAAGTTGAAACTATCTTAACCAAAGCAGAGCAATTCTTAGCTCAAGTGAAAGAAGTAGGAATCAGACAATCCTTGGCAGAAGAAGTAGAAAATCTAAAAGTTGCAGCTAGCAAGGCTGATGCAGATTTGGATGAAATCAATGTCCAGGTTAACGATCTATTGAAATGTATTGTAGCTACTCTGCAAAAAGAGAAAGAGACTGCGCAACAAGATCCACAAATAATTAATCTACATAAACAACTCTATGGATATATCAACTCATTACATAAGTATTTAGAAGATAACAATGGTTCAAATGAAGAATTTGATAAAGTTGATAAACTATTCGATCAGCTTGATGATGATGTTAAAAATAATGATAAAGAAGCTTTACTTGAATTAGCGAAAACAATAGTAGCCTTGACTCAAGAAATCAAGTCTAAATCAAGAGCAAGTGAAGAAACAACTCCAGCAACAAAAGCTGAATCGAATGCTGATAGCACAAGTGCAGAGAATCAACCAATTGCAAGTACAGCAACCGAAGCACCAGTAGCAGCTGAATCAACTTCAGAAAAGAAAACAACTGAATCTGTAACAAGTACTGGAAATCAAGAAAAACCAGCTCAATCATGACCACCCGTCTAACGGGTGGTTTGAACCAAGGGCTATAAGCCCAAATTACCAGCCAGCGCCTAAAGACGCTGGCTTTCACGTTGTTCAAGCCTTATTGCTCTTGACTCGTCACTTGCCTCTTAAAGAGGCTTTAGTATTACTTACCACTATCCCTAAAGGGATCCTCATATTCTTTTACACTTAATTTATCTAGTGCTATATCATGCTTTTCCTGTTCTTGAATATATTTCTTAATTGTGGCTTCATTGAGTCCAACCGTACTCACATAATAACCTTCCGCCCAAAAATGCCGATTCCCAAACTTGTACTTGAGATTGGCGTGTTTGTCAAACATCATGAGTGCACTT
>NZ_PNGD01000006.1:49811-138556 GCF_002871495.1 Streptococcus sp. UMB0029 | reverse complement strand
GGTGGTTTTTTTGTCTCGCACCTAACGGAGCGAGACGGACTAATAGTCACATAATAAAAAGAAAGGCGAAGTAGCTGAGCTACCTCGTCTTTTCTAGTCTCTATAGGCTACGATGCCAATAATCGTATCAACTGCACGTTCCATAGTCTGAAGGCTGACATACTCAAAACGTCCATGCATATTTTCTCCACCCGCAAAGATATTAGGGGTTGGGATTCCCATAAAGGAAATTTTAGAGCCGTCTGTCCCACCACGGATTGGTTCAATAATAGGCGTGATTCCTAGGTCTTCCATAACAGCTTTGGCAACGGTAATTGGCGTCATATCTTTCTCAATGACTTCTTTCATATTGTAGTACTGGTCTGTCAAGTTTAGGGTGACACGGTCACTACCAAGTTCTTGATTCATTTTATCAACAATAGACTGCATAGCTGCTTTACGCGCTTCAAAAGCATCTTTTTCAAAATCGCGAATAATGTAGCTTGCACGGGCCTCCTCAACACTACCTGTCACATCCATTAGATGGTAGAAGCCTTGGTAACCTTCTGTTAACTCAGGACGGTCATTCTCTGGAAGTTGATTATGAAAATCAATTGCTAGCTGTAGGGCGTTGACCATTTGCCCTTTGGCAGTACCAGGGTGGACATTGCGTCCTTGGAAATGCAATTCAGCTCCAGCTGCTGAAAAAGTCTCGTATTGAAGTTCCCCTAGGGGGCCACCATCTACAGTATAGGCAAAATCCACATTAAAATCTTCTGCATCAAATTTATTAGCACCAACACCGATTTCCTCATCTGGACCAAAACCAACACGAATCTCACAGTGTTTGATTTCAGGATGGGCAGTCAGATATTCAATAGCAGTCATAATTTCAGCAATCCCTGACTTGTCATCAGCACCTAGTAAGGTTGTTCCATCGGTTGTGATAAGCGTTTGTCCTGGATATTTTTCAAGACTCTTGAAGTCATCTGGATCCAGTTTGAAACCAGAATTTCCAAGTTCAATCACACCACCATCGTAGTTTTCAATCACCTGTGGATTAATTCCTTCGGCATTAAAATCAGCAGTATCCATGTGAGAGATGAAGCCAATCTTACGTGTTAAAGACGTATCATTAGCTGGCAAGGTCCCAATCGCAAAACCATTTGGTAGATAATAAACATTTTGTAATCCAACACGTTTCATTTCAGGGATAAGAACATTGGTTGCGAAGTCAACCTGACTCTGCGTACTTGGAGTAGTAGTAGAGTGTTCATCAGAGCGCGTGTTGACCTTAACATAGGTTAGGAAGCGGTCCAAGAGATTTGGATAAGTCATAAAAAACTCCTTTTGAATTCATTTTTTCCATTGTATCATAGAAAGAAGAGAAAAACAAAAGACAGAAGTTAGGGCAATCTGCTATGTTAGCGTTTACTTATCGATGAATTAATGATAAAATAAAATTGATAAAAACATCACAAGGAAGTAGTTATGAAAAAAGCAATTTTAATGATGACCTTCGGTTCGCCAGAAGAGATTACCTTTGAAGGTGTGGCTGATTTTTTCACAAATATTCGTCGTGGAGTGAGACCTCAAGATCACGAGATTCAAACCCTCTATGACAATTATGTGCTAATTGGAGGGACCCCTCTGCAAAAAATTACTCGTGAAGAGGTTGCCTTGGTAGAAGCTAGATTGGGAAATGAATACAGTGTCTACTTTGCTAATAAGTTTTCCAGTCCCTTTATTCCAGATGTGATTGGTCAGATGGAAGCAGACGGAATTGAGCAGTGTATTTGCTTGATTTTGGAGCCTCATTATTCTTTCTATTCTGTCATGGGCTATGAGAAATTTTTAGAAAGCAAACAAATTCAATTTTTGGTTATTAAGGATTGGTATCAAGAAGAAGCTCTCTTAAACTATTGGGCAGATGAAATTGCTAAGATTTTAAAAGATGAAGTGAAGCAAGATAGCTTTAAAGTCATCTTTTCAGCCCACAGTGTGCCTATTTTTGCCTTGGATTTTGGTGACCCCTATATCGACCAAATTTTCGAAAATAGCAAGTTAGTCGCTGAAAAACTAGGCTTGAGTTCAGAGCAATATACTAACACTTGGCAGAGTGAAAGTGATATCGGGATTCCATGGATTAAGCCAGATGTTTTGGAGTATCTCAGAGAACAGACAGAACATCCAGACCATTATATTTTTGTTCCTATCAGCTTCATCAGTGAGCATATTGAAGTCTTGTTTGACAATGATGTGGAATGTTATGACTTATGTCAGGAATTTGGGGTAAACTACCATCGTCCACCAATGCCAAATACGGATTCTCGCTTGATTGATGCCTTGGTCAATACCGTCAGAGCCAATGAAAATCAAGAGTTTAAGGAATTTCTTCCAGAAGAAGAAACCTTTGATGAGTTAGTTCCTTCAGATGAGACGAAAAACATTTTGGCCGAATCTCAAGATTTACAAATGCCAGAATTTGTGAAAAAACTGATTGAGAAAAAAGGTCGTGAAAATGTTAAGATGCCTTATCTTATCAAGAAAATGCTTGAGAAAGCAGGTAAGTTACCGAAAGAGTAAAGAAAAAGGATTTAGCTTTGTGCTAGATCCTTTTAATCGATTATTTTTTCTCAAGAAGAGCTTTGATTTCTTGAAGTACTTCCAACTCAGTTGGAGCAGCTGGAGCTTCCTCTGTAACTTCTTCTTTCTTAGTAAGGCTTTGAGCTTTTTCCATAGCTTTAATAACAAAGAAGAGGACAGTACCTACAACAAGGAAGTTGATAATAGCACTCAAGAATTTACCATATGTAACACCATTCCATGCAAGCTCAGCGATGTTTTGTACTTTCGCAGCTTCCAAGGCTGGGTTCAATAGGAGTGGAGTGATGATATCATTAACAAATGAAGTAACGATAGCACCAAAAGCAGAGGCAATGATTACACCGACAGCAAGGTCAACAACATTACCACGAAGCAAAAATGCTTTAAGATCTTTTAACATTTTCTTAATCCCCTTTCAAAAATTTTTGCTCTTAATTATATATTAATTAAGAAAAGCTTGCAAGATATATGCTCAAAAAATTTATTTTTTAAAAATATATAGTTTGCTTAAAATATAATTAAGAATAATTATTGATATTTGTGCAAGAACTGTTTCGATTGCATTTATCTTATCAAGATTTTCATTTACAAATTGCCCTATAATATGAGGGAATTGAGTCACAAACAGAAAAGTAAAGAGCAAATCTAACAGAAAAGTAGAAAGGCGAGCAAGAGAAAATTTCACTAGACGCTTAGGCCAATTCTTCCTTTCTTGCTTAAACACGATAATATCATTTGTGATAAAGGCAAAGAGGATACCGATACTATTTGCTAGCCCAGTAGCAAGGAGTTCTTTATGGGTTAATTGATAAATGACTAGTCGTGAGAGAATCGAAACTAGAGTTGTTGCAAGGCCAAAAAAGAGATAGGCTAAGATTTCATTGTTAAGAAATTTTTGAATACAAATTTTCATGTTTTTAGTATAGCATAAAGCAGGCTATTGTGCTATACTAGTAAGGTTGATTGAATCAACCCTTGGTGCTTAGCTTCTTTCACCAAGCATATTACACGCGGGAAACCGCCAAAGGAGAAAAGATGAAAAAATTAACTATTCGTGATGTTGCAGATATTGCAATCGTTGCTGCTATCTATGTCGTTTTAACTGTCACACCACCCCTAAATGCCATAAGCTATGGTGCTTATCAGTTTCGTATTTCAGAAATGATGAACTTTATGGCTTTTTACAATCCTAAGTACATCATCGGAGTTACCATCGGTTGTATGATTGCTAATTTCTTTAGCTTCGGACTGCTAGATGTCTTTGTTGGTGGTGGATCAACCTTGGTATTTCTCAGTCTAGGTGTTTGGCTTTTTGCAAAATACAGCAAGGATTACCTCTTTAACGGATTAATTCGAAAAGATCATTTCTTTTTCTCAATCCTCTTTT
Organism: Streptococcus sp. UMB0029; assembly: GCF_002871495.1. Taxonomy (GTDB): domain Bacteria; phylum Bacillota; class Bacilli; order Lactobacillales; family Streptococcaceae; genus Streptococcus. Next base: position 134,583 of record NZ_PNGD01000006.1, on the reverse strand, counting down.
CAATTTCCATGTTTACCATTGCTGCAGAGCTGAATATCGTAGCACAATTACCATTTTTCCTTACTTGGTTCACAACAGGAATTGGTGAATTTGCCTCATTAATTATTGGAGCGATTATTATTGGTAAAATTGGTCGTCGAATTGATTTAAGTAAATAGAATTAGACAAGCTGGGTGACTCTTACCTGGCTTTTTCTTATGGAAAATTTCTAAAGAAACTTGACAAGATTTTCTATCTGTAGTATACTTTTTAGGTAAGCTGATTTAGCTCAGTTGGCAGAGCGCATCCATGGTAAGGATGAGGTCGCCGGTTCAATCCCGGCAATTAGCATTAAATAAACAAAAAAGCCCTTGATTTACAAGGGTTTTTGTTATATCTGCCCCAAATTTTTCAAAGATATTTCTTATGCACCTGTGTAAATAAAACTAATACTCAATGAAAATCAAAGAGCAAACTAGGAAGCTAGCCGCAGGTTGCTCAAAGCACTGCTTTGGGGTTGCAGATAGAACTGACGAAGTCAGCTCAAAACATGTTTTTGAGGTTGTAGATGAAACTGACGAAGTCAGTAACCATACATACGGTAAGGCGACGCTGACGAAGTTTGAAGAGATTTTCGAAGAGTATAAAGAGTTTTGTCTGTTGACAAAAGTCATTCTCTTTAGTAGAATAGTAGATGCGATGAGTCGATAGGTAGTCTTTGGGCTACTATTGAGCATAAGGAGGTCATAACGCAGGAGCGGACCTTGATGAGTTGTGTGAACCTGCTCATCACATGAAGATGCCTCTTAGTCCCTGGTTTACCGACCGGGGATTTTTATTTTCCAAAAAATGATGAAAAAGCTTTGCAATTCATGGAAAAAGTAGTATAATACTTCTATTATAGAAATTTTTAGAAAATTCCGAAAGAGGTTATTTATGGGATATACAGTTGCTGTAGTTGGCGCGACAGGTGCTGTCGGAGCTCAGATGATAAAAATGTTGGAAGAATCAACACTTCCAATCGAAAAAATCCGCTTACTTGCTTCTGCACGTTCAGCGGGCAAGACTTTGAAATTTAAAGACCAAGATATTACGATTGAAGAAACGACTGAAACAGCTTTTGAAGGAGTTGACATTGCTCTCTTTTCAGCAGGTGGTTCTACATCAGCTAAGTATGCACCATACGCAGTTAAAGCTGGAGCGGTAGTGGTTGATAACACATCTTATTTCCGTCAAAATCCAGACGTACCATTGGTTGTTCCAGAAGTAAATGCTCACGCACTTGATGCCCACAATGGGATTATTGCTTGCCCTAACTGTTCAACAATCCAAATGATGGTGGCTCTTGAGCCAGTTCGTCAAAAATGGGGCTTGGACCGTATCATTGTTTCAACTTACCAAGCAGTTTCAGGTGCTGGTATGGGAGCAATTCTTGAAACACAACGTGAACTTCGTGAAGTCTTGAATGATGGTGTAACCCCACGTGATTTGCATGCCGAAATCTTGCCTTCAGGTGGTGACAAGAAACATTATCCTATCGCCTTTAACGCTCTTCCACAAATCGATGTCTTCACTGATAATGATTACACTTACGAAGAGATGAAGATGACCAAGGAAACTAAGAAAATTATGGAAGATGATAGCATTGCAGTATCTGCAACATGTGTTCGTATTCCAGTCTTATCAGCCCACTCTGAGTCAGTTTATATCGAAACAAAAGAAGTGGCTCCAATTGAAGAAGTCAAAGCAGCTATCGCAGCCTTCCCAGGTGCTGTTCTTGAAGATGACGTAGCTCATCAAATTTATCCTCAAGCCATCAATGCAGTGGGTTCGCGTGATACCTTTGTTGGTCGTATCCGTAAAGACTTGGATGCTGAAAAAGGAATCCACATGTGGGTTGTTTCAGATAACCTTCTCAAAGGTGCTGCTTGGAACTCAGTTCAGATTGCAGAAACTCTTCATGAACGTGGCTTGGTTCGTCCAACAGCTGAATTGAAATTTGAATTAAAATAGTCATATCGTTTAGGAGTTCAGATGAACTCCTTCTTTGAAATAGAGAGGTGTTTTCATGTCTTATCAAGATTTAAAAGAGTGTAAAATCATCACAGCCTTTATTACTCCCTTCCACGAGGATGGTTCCATCAACTTTGATGCTATTCCAGCCTTGATTGAGCATTTATTGGCTCATCATACGGATGGGATTCTTCTCGCAGGAACCACTGCTGAGAGTCCAACCTTGACCCACGATGAGGAGTTGGAACTCTTTGCGGCTGTACAAAAGATTGTCAATGGACGCGTTCCTTTGATTGCGGGTGTAGGTACTAATGATACGCGTGACTCTATTGAGTTTGTCAAAGAAGTAGCGGAATTTGGCGGTTTTGCTGCTGGACTTGCTATTGTACCTTACTACAACAAACCTTCTCAAGAAGGAATGTATCAGCATTTTAAAGCCATTGCAGATGCTTCTGACTTACCAATTATTATCTATAATATTCCAGGTCGTGTAGTTGTTGAATTAACTCCAGAAACCATGCTTCGTTTGGCTGACCATCCAAATATTATTGGTGTCAAAGAATGTACTAGTTTAGCAAATATGGCTTACTTGATTGAGCACAAGCCAGAAGAGTTCTTGGTCTATACTGGTGAGGATGGCGATGCTTTCCATGCCATGAACCTTGGTGCGGACGGGGTTATTTCTGTTGCCTCTCATACAAATGGGGATGAAATGCACGAGATGTTTACTGCCATTGCAGAAAGCGATATGAAGAAGGCCGCAGCTATTCAGCGTAAATTCATTCCTAAGGTCAATGCCCTCTTCTCTTATCCAAGTCCTGCTCCTGTTAAGGCGGTTCTGAACTATATGGGATTTGAAGCTGGACCAACTCGTCTACCTCTAGTTCCAGCACCAGAAGAAGATGCCAAACGTATTATCAAGGTCGTTGTAGATGGCGACTACGAAGCGACCAAGGCAACTGTAACAGGTGTCTTAAGACCAGATTACTAATAAGACAATAAAATCCATGACCGAATGAAGGATCATGGATTTTTCTTATTTTCCTAAACAGAATTGGCTAAAGAGTTGGGTAATGAGTTCATCAGGAGCAGCATCACCTGTGATTTCACCGAGAATTTCCCAAGTACGGGTCAAGTCAACTTGAAGCAGATCAACTGGCATACCTAGTTCCAGTCCTTCATTAACAGCCTGCAAACTTTCAATAGCCTTCTCAATCAAGGAAATGTGACGGGCGTTTGACAAGTAAGTAGCGTCTTGCTCAACCAAACCAGCATTTTCAAAGAAGAGGCTGTTGATTCTCTCTTCAATCTTATCGATATTTTGGTTTTTAAGGACTGAAATGCGGATGACATCTTCAGGGAGTTCTGAAGTTTCAATTGCTTCAGGAAGATCAGTTTTGTTAAGAAGAATAATACGGTTAGTTTCTTGGCTAATTTCTAAGAGTTGGCGATCTTGGGCTGTCAGTGGTTCACTGGCATTTAGCACCAGTAGAACCAAGTCGGCTTCCTTGAGGGCTTTTTTCGAACGCTCGACACCGATTTGTTCAACGATGTCATCTGTTTCACGGATTCCAGCTGTATCAATCAACTTGAGAGGGACACCGTTGATGTTGACGTATTCTTCGATGACATCTCGTGTGGTACCAGCAATGTCTGTAACGATAGCCTTGTCTTCACGTAGGAGGTTGTTGAGAAGGCTTGATTTCCCAACGTTGGGACGGCCGATGATAGCCGTTGAAATTCCTTCGCGAAGGATTTTACCGCGACGGGCTGTCCTAAGGAGATTCGTTAGCAATTGCTCAAACTCCATAGTTTTCTCACGGACAACAGCAGTAGTCGCTTCTTCAACATCGTCATACTCAGGATAGTCGATATTAACCTCAACTTGGGCAAGTGTGTTAAGGATTTCTTGACGGGTATTGTTAATCAGGTCAGAAAGGGAGCCGTCTAATTGTTTAACTGCAATGTTCATGGCCTTGTCTGTCTTGGCGCGGATGATGTCCATAACGGCTTCAGCCTGAGTCAAGTCAACACGTCCATTTAGGAAGGCACGTTTGGTAAATTCACCAGGTTCTGCCAACCGAGCTCCTTCACGAATAGATAGTTGGAGAATTTCATTGGTCACCGCAATTCCACCGTGGGTGTTAATCTCGATAATATCTTCACGAGTGAAGGTCTTTGGAGATTTCATAGCCCCAACCATAACCTCGTCCATGACTTTTCCAGTTTGAGGGTCAACGATGTGGCCATAGTTAAGCGTGTGGCTGGCAACCTTGTTCAAGTCTTTTCCTTTGAAAATCTTTTGCGCAATTGCAAAACTGTCTGTTCCGCTCAGGCGGACAATACCAATAGCCCCTTCACCTAGTGGAGTAGAGATAGCAGCGATGGTATCAAATTCACGTGTAATCATAATATTTCCTTTAATAAATAGCTCTTTTCTTGGAAATTTTTCCAAGTCTCTTTTCAAATTGTAACAAATTTAGAATATTTCTTCAATGAATGCTACTTGGAGATTGAAAAAGCCTAAGCAATTCTGCTTAAGCTAGATTATTTGTTGCGCATTTCCCCTTGTGGGAAATAAGTTCCTTCTGGCATGTCGTTGATGATGACATGGACAGCAGATTGAGGTGCTCCAGTGTTGCGGACCACAGCTTCCGTTACTTCCTTAGCAAGAGCTTTCTTTTGCTCGAGCGTGCGTCCTTCAAATAAATCGATGCGTACAAATGGCATAATAGCTTCCTCCACTAGTTTTTGATTTCTTCTATTTTACCACATTTTGCCGTTTAAAGCTTAAGAAAATTATGATATACTAGAATGTAGCAAAAATTTAGAAATGGACGTGAAGCAAGAAACATGGCACAGTTGTATTATCGTTATGGGACCATGAACTCAGGTAAGACCATTGAGATTCTCAAGGTGGCCTATAACTACGAGGAGCAAGGAAAAGGTGTTGTCATTATGACCTCGGCTCTGGATACACGTGACGGTGTTGGCTATGTATCGAGTCGAATCGGTATGAGACGCCCTGCCCTTGCGATTGAGGAAACAACAGATATCTTTGGCTATATTCGAGACCTGCCAGAAAAACCTTACTGTGTTTTGGTCGATGAAGCCCAGTTTCTCAAGCGTCACCATGTTTACGACCTAGCTCGCGTTGTCGATGAGTTAGACATACCTGTCATGGCTTTTGGTTTGAAAAATGACTTTCGCAATGAACTGTTCGAAGGTTCCAAGTATCTCTTGCTCTTAGCAGACAAGATTGACGAAATCAAGACCATCTGTCAGTATTGTAAGAAAAAGGCGACTATGGTTTTGCGAACACAGGATGGACTGCCCGTTTATGATGGAGAGCAGATACAGATTGGTGGCAATGAAACCTATATCTCGGTTTGTCGTAAACATTATTTTGCGCCTGAAATCAATAAGGAGAATGAAGAAAAATGAATATCTATGATCAACTACAAGCTGTAGAAGACCGTTACGAAGAGTTAGGAGAATTGCTCAGTGACCCGGATGTGGTATCTGACACCAAACGTTTTATGGAGCTTTCAAAAGAAGAAGCTTCAACTCGTGATACAGTAACAGCCTACCGTGAGTACAAACAAGTTCTTCAAAACATCGTTGATGCCGAAGAGATGATTAAGGAATCAGGCGGAGATGCGGACTTGGAAGAAATGGCCAAGCAAGAGCTCAAAGACGCCAAGGCTGAAAAAGAAGAATACGAAGAAAAACTAAAAATCTTGCTCCTTCCAAAGGATCCAAACGATGACAAGAACATCATCCTTGAAATCCGTGGAGCGGCTGGCGGAGATGAAGCAGCACTTTTTGCTGGGGATTTGCTAACCATGTACCAAAAGTATGCAGAAGCCCAAGGCTGGCGCTTTGAAGTTATGGAAGCCTCTGTGAACGGTGTCGGTGGTTTCAAAGAAGTCGTTGCCATGGTTTCAGGTCAGTCTGTTTACTCTAAGCTTAAGTACGAATCAGGTGCCCACCGTGTGCAACGTGTTCCTGTGACAGAAAGCCAAGGCCGTGTACATACTTCGACAGCGACAGTTCTTGTCATGCCTGAAGTGGAAGAAGTAGAATACGATATCGATCCTAAAGACCTTCGTGTCGATATCTACCACGCATCTGGTGCTGGTGGACAGAACGTCAACAAGGTTGCGACTGCCGTTCGTATCGTTCACTTGCCAACCAATATCAAGGTTGAGATGCAGGAAGAACGTACCCAGCAGAAAAACCGTGAGAAGGCCATGAAAATCATCCGTGCGCGTGTCGCTGACCACTTTGCTCAGATTGCTCAAGATGAACAAGACGCTGAACGTAAGTCGACAATTGGTACTGGTGACCGTTCAGAACGAATCCGTACTTATAACTTCCCACAAAACCGTGTCACAGACCACCGTATCGGCTTGACCCTCCAAAAACTAGATACCATCTTGTCTGGTAAATTGGACGAAGTTGTGGATGCCTTGGTGCTCTATGACCAAACACAAAAATTAGAAGAATTAAACAAATAATGAAATTAGCTCAATTATTTTCAGATTTTGAAGAAGAGTTGATAAGACAAGGAGAGGAAGCAGAAAGCCTCTCTTTTGTCTATCGTAGCCTAAAAAAACTCTCTTTTACGGACTTTGTTTTTGCCCTCCAGCAGGAAGTGACGGAAGAGGAAGAAGTATTTGTAAAAGGAATTTTCCAACAGCTAGCAGCTCATAAACCGGCACAGTACATCATTGGACAGGCAGATTTTTATGGAATGCAGTTAAAGGTGGATGAGCGAGTTTTGATTCCCCGTCCAGAGACAGAGGAGTTAGTGGAGCTTATCTTAGCTGAAAATCCTGAGACGAATCTGTCAGTTCTGGATATTGGAACAGGCAGCGGAGCTATTGCTCTTGCCTTAGCAAAAAACAGACAAGATTGGTCAGTGACAGCAGCAGATATTTCACAAGACGCTTTAGATTTAGCTAGTGAAAATGCTAAAAATCAAAATCTTCAAATATTTTTAAAAAAATCTGACTGTTTTACAGAAATTTCTGAAAAATATGATATAATTGTTTCCAATCCACCCTATATCTCTCGTGAAGATGAGTCAGAAGTCGGCTTGAATGTTTTGCATTCGGAGCCTCATATAGCTCTCTTTGCAGACGAGGAAGGCCTAGCTATTTACCGTAGAATTGCGGAAGATGCAAAAGACTATCTCAAAGATGGTGGTAAGATTTACCTTGAAATTGGATACAAGCAAGGTCAAAGTGTTCCTGAACTTTTTAAGAAACATCTTCCTGAAAAGCGAGTTCGAACACTCAAGGACCAATTTGGTCAAGATAGGATGGTCGTGGTTGATGATGGACAGGATTAGGCAAGAGTTGGAAAAGGGTGGAGCTGTTGTTTTGCCTACAGAGACGGTTTACGGTCTTTTTGCCAAGGCTCTAGATGAAAAAGCAGTGGATCATGTTTACCAGCTCAAACGTCGTCCTAGAGATAAGGCACTCAATCTCAATATCGCCTCTCTAGAGGACATCTTGCACTTTTCTAAGAATCAACCATCTTATCTGCAAAAACTTGTAGAGACCTTTTTACCAGGTCCCTTGACCATTATACTAGAAGCCAATGACCGAGTTCCCTATTGGGTCAATTCTGGTCTTGCAACTGTTGGATTTCGGATGCCAAGTCATCCCATTACCCTTGATTTGATTCGAGAGACAGGTCCCTTGATTGGACCGTCTGCCAATATTTCAGGTCAGGCAAGTGGAGTGACCTTTAATCAAATTCTAGAGGATTTTGACCAAGAGGTTTTGGGTTTGGAAGACGATTCTTTTCTAACTGGACAGGATTCAACTATTTTGGATTTGTCTGGAGACAAGGTGAAAATCTTACGCCAAGGGGCCATTAAGCGAGAAGATATTCTTGCTCAGTTGCCAGAGATTTCTTTTGAGGAGGAATGAAATGCTAAGAGATTTACAAGAAACTGATGTGAAAGCTATATGTGACATTAACCAAGATGCTTTGGGCTATTCGTTTAGTCCAGAGGAAACGGCTAGTCAACTAGCTAGACTGTCTCAGGATTCCCATCATTTCCTACTTGGATATGAGGATGCAGCCAGTCATGTCTTACTTGGATATGTCCACGCTGAAGTTTACGAATCACTTTATTCCAAAGCAGGATTTAATATTTTAGCTTTAGCAGTTTCACCTCAAGCACAAGGGCAAGGTATTGGTAAAAGCTTACTGCAAGGGTTGGATCAAGAAGCAAAAAGACGTGGTTATGGGTTTATCCGCTTAAACTCTGCCGATCATCGTCTGGGTGCTCATGCATTTTATGAAAAAGTTGGTTATACTTGTGATAAAGTGCAGAAACGGTTTATTCGCATCTTTTAGTTTATTTTCTTATTGTAAAACAAACTAAAGGACCAGTCACGCTATAAAGGAGAAGACCTATGATTTTTGATAAAGACGATTTTAAAGCATATGATGCTGATCTCTGGAATGCTATTACCAAAGAAGAAGAACGCCAGCAAAACAACATTGAGTTGATTGCTTCGGAAAACGTAGTTTCCAAGGCTGTTATGGCAGCTCAAGGGTCTATCTTGACGAATAAATACGCCGAAGGCTACCCAGGCCGCCGTTATTATGGTGGAACTGATGTGGTAGACGTGGTAGAAACTCTAGCTATTGAACGTGCAAAAGAAATTTTTGGCGCTAAATTCGCTAATGTCCAACCTCACTCAGGAAGCCAAGCCAACTGTGCAGCTTACATGGCCTTGATTGAACCAGGTGATACCGTTATGGGAATGGATTTGGCAGCAGGTGGACACTTGACTCACGGAGCTCCTGTTAGCTTCTCTGGTCAAACTTACAACTTTGTGTCTTATAGTGTGGATCCTGAAACGGAACTCTTGGACTTTGATGCTATCTTGAAACAAGCCCAAGAAGTAAAACCAAAATTGATCGTAGCAGGTGCTTCAGCCTATTCTCAAATTATCGATTTTTCAAAATTCCGTGAAATTGCTGATGCTGTTGGAGCTAAGCTCATGGTAGATATGGCTCATATCGCTGGTTTGGTTGCTGCTGGTCTTCACCCAAGTCCAGTACCATACGCTCATATCACTACAACAACGACCCACAAAACGCTTCGTGGACCGCGTGGTGGCTTGATTTTGACAAATGATGAAGATCTAGCTAAGAAAATCAACTCAGCTATTTTCCCTGGTATTCAAGGTGGTCCTTTGGAGCATGTTGTTGCAGCTAAGGCTGTTTCCTTCAAAGAAGTTTTGGATCCAGCCTTCAAGGAATATGCTGCCAATGTTATCAAAAACAGCAAGGCTATGGCAGATGTTTTCTTGCAAAACCCTGATTTCCGTATCATTTCTGGCGGAACTGAAAACCACCTCTTCCTAGTTGATGTAACCAAGGTTGTAGAAAACGGAAAAGTTGCTCAAAACTTGCTGGATGAAGTCAATATTACTCTAAATAAAAACTCAATCCCTTACGAAACCTTGTCACCATTTAAGACAAGTGGTATTCGTATCGGATCTGCAGCCATTACTGCACGTGGATTTGGTGAAGAAGAAAGCCGCAAAGTTGCTGAACTCATCATTAAAACCCTTAAGAATGCAGAAAATGAGGCTGTCTTAGAAGAAGTGAGAAGCGAAGTCAAAGCATTGACAGATGCCTTCCCATTATACGAGGACTAAAATTTTTATGGACATTTATATTAAAAAAGCTATTATCCATCAGTTTAGTCCGGATGATACCGAGCTGTTTCTAGCGGATAAGTTTCTCAATATTACTCCAAAAATCGAAGAATACCTGCGCAAAAAAATTGAACGTGTGTATTCAGATGAAGCCAAGACTGGGATTTTCGAAGAAGAAAATCCCTTCTTCAATCACATCACAGACGATTTGTTGGAGACATCAGTAACACTGGCTAATCTCTGGAAAGAAGAGTTCAGTATTTCAGAAAATCTCAAGACTAATGACTTGATTTTTGTGCAATTTTCTAAAGAAGGTATAGAACATTTTGCTTTCTTACGAATTGCTCTGCGGGAGACCTTGACCCATCTCGGAGGAGAGGTTGATAATCCAATCAAGCTGACTCAGAATAACCTGCCTGGATTTGGAACGGGGGCTGATGAGGCCTTGGTGGTCAATCTTCAAAGTCGCAAGTATCATTTGATTGAAAAACGCATCAAGTACAACGGGACTTTTTTGAACTATTTTTCAGATAATCTTCTTGCTGTCGCTCCTAAGATTTCTCCTAAAAAATCTATCAAAGAACTAGAAAAAACGGCACAGCGAATTGCTGAGACTTTTAACACAGATGATTTTCAATTTCAATCTAAGGTCAAATCAGCAATTTTTAACAATCTGGAAGAAAGCAATGAATTGTCACCCGAGAAATTGGCTAATGACCTTTTTGACAACAATCTGACGGCTCGTTTAAGCTTTATTGACCAAGTCAAAGAAGCCGTACCAGAACCAGTCCAGTTTGATGAAATTGATGTCAGTCGCCAATTAAAGAAATTTGAAAACCAAAAACTCTCCTTGTCAAATGGAATTGAGCTCATCGTTCCCAATAACGTCTATCAAGACGCCGAGTCTGTTGAGTTTATCCAAAACGACAATGGAACTTACTCTATCTTAATCAAAAATATCGAGGATATTCAAAGTAAATAATGTTTAAACGAATTCGAAGAGTGCTTGTACTAGCAGTCTTCCTTTTTGCTGGCTATAAAGCTTACCGCGTTCACCAAGATGTCAAGCAAGTCATGACCTATCAACCCATGGTGCGCGAAATCTTGAGTGAAAAAGACACCCCAGCAAACGAAGAGCTCGTGCTCGCTATGATTTATACTGAAACAAAAGGAAAAGAAGGCGACGTCATGCAGTCTAGTGAGTCTGCAAGTGGTTCCACCAATACCATCAATGATAATGCCTCCAGCATTCGGCAAGGCGTTCAAACTCTGACAGACAATCTCTATCTGGCTCAGAAGAAGGGTGTTGATGTCTGGACAGCTGTTCAAGCCTATAATTTTGGACCTGCCTATATCGATTTTATCGCCCAAAATGGCAAGGAAAATACCCTAGCACTGGCTAAACAGTACTCTCGTGATACGGTTGCTCCCTTGCTTGGCAATACCACTGGAAAGACTTATAGTTATATTCACCCCATTTCTATTTTTCATGGTGCTGAACTCTACGTAAATGGAGGAAACTATTACTATTCTAGACAGGTGCAACTCAACCTTTACATAATCAAATGTTTCACTCTCTTTTCAACATCTGGCTAGTCCAGGTGTTTTTGTTATAAGTTTTCTTTAAGATAGATATATTACTCTAGAAAGGTAAAGGAGGAAATTCCCTATGAGAAAGAAACTCTTTCTGACCAGTGCTGCGGTCTTGTGGGCAGTAACAGCTATGAATAGCGCCCATGCAGCAACAGATGTTCAAAAAGTTATCGATGAAACCTATGTCCAACCTGAATATGTCCTAGGTTCTTCATTATCTGAAGACCAAAAAAATCAAACCCTTAAAAAACTAGGCTACAATGCCTCAACAGACACCAAAGAACTCAAGACCATGACACCTGATGTCTATTCTAAGATTATGAATGTTGCCAATGACTCTAGCTTACAATTGTATTCATCAGCCAAGATTCAAAAACTAGGCGACAAGTCGCCACTTGAGGTCAAGATTGAAACACCAGAAAACATCACTAAGGTGACGCAGGATATGTACCGAAATGCAGCCGTAACTTTGGGTGTGGAACACGCCAAAATCACTGTAGCAGCACCTATTCCAGTTACAGGTGAGAGTGCTTTAGCCGGGATTTACTATTCGCTTGAAGCTAATGGGGCCAAGGTGCCACAAGCCAATAAAGAGTTGGCTCAAGAAGAGCTAAAGGCTTTATCAGATATCAATGCTGAAAACAAGGACAAAACAGGCTATGATGCTAATAAATTAAATGTTGCCCTAGCCGATATTAAGTCAGGACTCGCCAAAGCTAAAGAAAGCAAGGGAAATCTGACGGAGGAAGATGTCCGCAAAATCGTTGAAGATACCTTAAAAAATTACAAACTAGATCAGGTTATAACAGGAAACCAGATTAATATCATCATCAATTTTGCTTTGAATCTCTCAAAAAGTGATATCCTCAGCAATGCAGACTTCACTAAAACCTTGAATGACCTTAAACAAAGTATTGTTTCACAAGCTGGCGACAGTTTTAAAAATATCAACCTTAACTTTGATGCCGATAAGGCGCTAGAGGACAGTGGTAACTTCTTAAGTTCCCTCTGGCAAGCCATTGTCAACTTCTTCAAGAGTTTTGGTTCTTAAGAAATTTCATGGTATAATAGATGGTAACCGTAACGTTGCCGTCTTTTTTGTCGGCCAATAGAAAGAGAAGAGAATGTTAAAGAAAAATGATATTGTAGAAGTTGAAATTGTTGACTTGACCCATGAAGGTGCAGGAGTGGCCAAGGTGGATGGGTTGGTCTTTTTTGTAGAGAATGCTTTACCGAGTGAAAAAATCCTTATGCGTGTCCTCAAGGTTAATAAAAAGATTGGTTTTGGTAAAGTTGAAGAATACCTTGTCCAGTCGCCACACCGTAATCAAGATCTAGATTTGGCTTACCTGCGTTCAGGAATTGCGGATCTAGGTCATCTTGCCTATCCAGAACAGCTCAAGTTTAAAACCAAGCAAGTCAAAGACAGTCTCTACAAGATTGCTGGCATTGCAAATGTAGAGGTTGCTGAAACGCTTGGCATGGAAAATCCAGTTAAGTATCGCAACAAGGCGCAGGTGCCTGTTCGTCGAGTGAATGGTGTCTTGGAAACTGGCTTTTTCCGTAAGAATTCCCATGACCTCATGCCTCTAGAAGATTTCTTTATCCAAGATCCTGTGATTGACGAGGTAGTGGTAGCCCTACGCGACTTGCTCCGTCGTTATGATTTGAAACCTTATGATGAAAAGGAACAATCTGGCTTGATTCGGAACCTCGTGGTTCGTCGCGGACACTATTCAGGTCAAATTATGGTTATTTTGGTAACAACCCGTCCCAAAATTTTTCGTGTCAACCAACTGATTGAACAACTAATCAAGCGGTTCCCAGAGATTGTGTCTGTCATGCAAAATATCAACGACCAGAACACTAATGCTATTTTTGGTAAGGAATGGCGCACACTTTATGGCCAAGACTTTATTACCGACCAAATGTTGGGAAATGACTACCAAATCGCTGGCCCTGCCTTTTATCAAGTTAATACAGAAATGGCAGAGAAACTCTATCAAACGGCCATTGACTTTGCGGAATTAAAAGAAGATGATGTGGTTATTGATGCCTATTCTGGTATCGGGACGATTGGCCTCTCTGTTGCGAAACACGTCAAGGAAGTCTACGGTGTTGAAGTCATTCCAGAAGCGGTTGAGAATAGCAAGAAGAACGCTCAACTGAACAATATTTCTAACGCTCACTATGTCTGCGATACAGCTGAAAACGCCATGAAGAATTGGCTTAAAGATGGGATCCAACCAACCGTTATTCTAGTGGACCCACCAAGAAAAGGCCTCACAGAAAGCTTTATCAAGGCAAGTAGTCAAACAGGAGCAGACCGCATCGCCTATATCTCCTGCAATGTCGCGACTATGGCGCGTGATATCAAACTCTACCAAGAATTGGGATATGAGTTGAAGAAAGTCCAGCAGGTTGATTTATTTCCGCAAACGCATCACGTGGAGTGTGTAGCTTTGCTTGTAAAAGCGTAAAAACCTTGTAACGAAAGGGGTAATCAAAAGCCTTGATTGCAAGGCTTTTTGTATTGAGGTGGGGAAGTATCAGAGTGAGAATACAAGTTGAGTATCTTGATGTGATAGTTTGATAGGCTGTCAATCTATTTCCATAAACCCTAGGGGGTACGGAGTTGTTACCATTGACAAGGAGTTTGTGGGAATAGAAACGTACCCCCTAAATTAAGCGTAAACAGGGTTTGAACTAGGAAAAAGTAGAAGTTAGATTACACAAATAAAAGCAATAAAAGTCTTGAAACATAAAAATTCAAGGTTTTTATTGCTTTTATTTTATACTTCTTACAGTTTTCTGATAGGAGAACTTCCTAGTCAACTTACTTTCTTTCACAGTTTCAATATTAAAAATGAAGTAGTGATCACGATTATCTTTGGCATTTTCTTTATTTAATTTGAAGTAGTTCTTCATAGATTTAGCCATGGTAAGCATGATGTCATCTGTTAAGAAAGTCAAAGGTGTGTCTAACGCAGAATATTTATAGAAGTCTGTCTCAAACTTACGATAGCTATCGCTGAAATAATCCATTTGCAATTCATTTTTATGAAATTCAAGCTGACTCATGATTTCCCTCCGATTCTAACTGGATATTGGTGATGTCTGAAATTGGAATGTTCCCGTAATTACTTGGTATTTTAAGCAGTACTTGCTTATTTGAAATATTTGCTATAATGCCTGTATATGTTTTAACTTCCAATTACAGGCATAAAGTGACCTACGACTTTGCCAACAATGCGTGGTTCATCTTCATAAGGAATAAACTTATCTGGATACTTATCATTTAAGGATACCATTCTAAAACCCTCTTTTTCACGATAAAGTTTCTTGATAAAGACTGAATCATTCCACGATAGAGCATATACTGCTCCATCATAGTCGAATCCACTGGAACGAATAAGAGCTACTTCACCATCTTGATAGATTGGTTCCATAGACTTACCACTAATCCAAGTAGCGATATCATATCCAAGCTGTTCTTCATCTGAGAAGACGGTTTCAGTTTCATATTCATCAAATAAAAATTCTCCAAGACCGGCAGAAAGTTGGATATCTGATAGTACCTGCACTGAGAAGAGTGGAGTGACTTTTGAGGATTGTTGTGAAAGTAGTAATTCATCAACATATTTCTCAGCTTTTGCTTGATTATCAGGAGACAACTGAAGATAGTTATTGACAATATTGTACTCAGACTCGAAGTAGGTTACATCAACATCTAAGATTTTAGCAAGTGCTGCTAGATTTTTTTGATTGGGCTTGGCACGTCCAGATTCCCAACTACTGTAGGAAGATTTATTTATGCTGAGCATTTCTGCAATTTCTACCTGCGATAAATCTTTCTCAAGTCTTCTTTTCTTTAGACTTATTTCTGAAAACATGGTATACTACTCCTTGTAAGTTGTTTAATAAAACAACAAAATTTTATCAAATTTTTGAAAGATTTACAAGATTTAGCTAATGACTTTTTTGTGATATAATTTAATTTGACAATTTTTTTATGACTAATGTATTAAACAAAAAGATAGGGAGGCTATAATGGATAAGAGAAATAAGAAATACATGATGCATAAATACTGGGGGAAAAAACCAGCTGGTGAACTGAAAGATTTAATTTTAAAATATAGTAGTGAGGGTGATATTTTATTAGATCCATTTGCTGGTTACGGTAGTTTTGCTAGTGAAGCTATTTTGAATGGTCGCAATGCGATTTCTAATGATTTAAATCCAATTTCAAATTTTATAACAAAAGTATTAACATCAACAAGTATTGATTTTTCGAAATTAGACAAAATGATTGAAGAAATTTATGATAAAACAATTTTGTTAAGAGAAGAGTGGTTTTACTATGAAGGAAAAGAGGTAATAACGACATTAAGGGATAATAATGGTAGAGTAAAGAAAATAAAGATAAAAAATGATGATAATAAACTTATTGAAGTCGTACCATCAGAACTTTATATCGAGAATTTGAAAGTTAAGGAAGAAAATTATGATATAGGAGATTGGTTCCCAAACAATACCTTAATTCCTAATTCTAGAATATCTGCAAAAGTAGATATGAAGGTATCAGACTTATTTGATGTACGAAGTTTATCATGTCATGCGCGTCTTCTTTCAATAATTAATAATTTTGAGGATTCTCAAGAGAAGGATGCTTTATTACTTGCCTTTACATCTAATCTAGCAAATTGTTCTAAATTAGTTCCTCCGATTAAAAGTAGGGGAGATATGTCACAAGGCGCATGGATGACAGGCTTTTATATTGGACCAACTTATTTGGAAAACAATGTTTTTCATTATTTTTTTAATAGAGTTAGGAAAGTAGTAAATGGCAAAAAAGAATTTATGGAAGAGTATTCTACTTTATTTCCAAAAGGAAAGATAAAGATAGAGAGTTTTGATGCTAAAGACTTGTTAATAAATTCAAATTCTATAGATTTAGTTTTTACAGATTTTCCTTATGGAGATGCCGTTCCTTATTTTGAACAAAGTGCTTTGTGGAATTTATGGTTAAACTTTAATGTTGATTATGAAAATGAGATAGTGATATCTGATAGTAAACTTCGTAAAAAAAGTAAGGAACAATTTCAAATTGATATCGATCAAGCAATTTCTGAAATATATAGAGTTTTAAAGAAAGATAAATATTTTATTTTCACCTATCATTCATTATCTGGATTTGAATGGTCTTCAATAACAAATTCGTTATTTAAACATGGATTTGAAGTAGAAGATTGTAAATTATTAACTCAAAAAACATTCCCGCCAAGACAATTAAATAGAAAGAATACAATAAAAGGTGATGTTTTAATTGTTTGTAGAAAAAGGGAGGGATTAAATAGGAGATCTGAGTTAACATTAGAGGAACAAAATCAGTTAATAAAAGATTTATTTATTAGAGTTATAGAATTAGGACATAAAGATACTAATTCTATAATTGTTGAATTCTTAAAAGAATTTTTAAATTTAGGTATAACAGTAACAGATTCAAATATCTTTTCTCATTTATCTGAAGTAGCATATTTTGATGAAGTGTGGTCAATCAAAAATACGTAAATTCAAAAGTGGTCCGGCTAAAAGTTAGTCAGACCACTTTTGAAATTTAGTGAACTAATTTTCGTTAACATAAACTATCGACATAGCTTGGACAGTGTAATCCTTTTCGTAACTTTTTTCCTTCTCATAATGATATTGGATAGTATTAACTTTATTTAAAGTAATATTATTTAAGAGCTCATTAATTTTATCAGAGATTTGACTGATATGCCCTTTCAATTTTCTAGCATCTTGAAATTTGTCCAGATAGGTAAGAAATATGAAGAAACGGTTATTATTACAAAACAATCGTTCACCTTGGTATTTATAGTTCCACCATTCCAATATTTTTGTATTCTCAATGGTAGAAATAACGATTTGTTTTCTAGCTTCTGTAATTTCAGATAAAAATTTTGATATCACTGGATCACTGTCTTTTTCTTTCAGCTCTTGTATTAATTGGTTTGTTTTCAACCCTCCCATTTTAGGAAGAGATAGTCTCTTTTTATTCGCCTTATAGATATTTTTAATCTTTTCGCTTTCGCTTTTTTCATCGGATTCTATTGGGATAAAGTCATCAAATCCATCTGTATTTTCATGTACCCCTTTTGAGAATAGGTTAAAATAGTCATCAGAGATATGTGTTATTTTAAGGTCGAAAGGAATTAATTTATCTTCAATCTTTACAAAAAAGTCAATATCGTGAATTTTTCTAAGCGTAGGTATGACATTGGGATGTTTTACTAATGTTAGTTCAATCAAGTCATTTGCGGTTTGATTATAAAAAGACCAAAGAGCGTAGTTTCGTACCTTTGTTAATAGATTATTGTCAAGTTCATTTTCTAGAATCTGAAACTCTTTTATATTTTTATTTCTAACGAATGATTTTAACAGAGAATCGACCTTGTCATCTCTGATTCCTGCACTATGAATAGGGATTTGAGATAATAGCTCGTTAAGTCCTTCAGCCTCTTTTTCACGCTCAAGAACTAATTTATTTCGCTGTTCTAAAATGAATTTTTCAATAATAGAGGTTTCAAAATCAGAATTAAACAGTGCATTCATTAAATCAAATTCTTTAGAATATTCCACTTCTGTTTTATTTTCCTTATAAAAATCTAGGATGTATTTTTTATTCATACTTCGAATCATTAAAAAACGATCTATACTTCTTTCATATTTTCTAGAAAATTCTATTAAGTCTTTGTTTGATTCAAATTCTTTATGCATTGTGGTGTATAGGTTCATGGTAAGTTCCTCAAAAATGATTAATATATTTTAGTTATAACTAGCTTAATGGTTGCTTTTTTATAGAATTGGTACTTGTTTATTCAAATCATTGTTCATCATCAACCCCATTCAGGAAACCATAGCGCCCATAGCTATGATTTTTTGTAAATTCAATATAATTAATGTCATTATAATTAAGCTTTGGTAGATTTCTAGAGTTTTCAATGACGATTAGTTGTCCTTCGTAAGCTGAAGACTTAAAGTATTCAAATAAGGCAATTTGCATACTTTCTGGAGTATCATTTTTTTCCCCTTCATCTAAGCCTAGTAGAGGAGTATCAAAAATGTAGAAGAATGGTTTATATTGAGCCTGTTGAGAGAATATTTTTCTTAAAGCTAAAACTACAACAGTATTTAAATATGCAATAAAACCTTTACCATATCGGGCAATCTTCTTCTCATTCATTAGCATAATATCAAATTCTTTCCTATCAAAACGACTAAAGCTGGCTTTGTCAAAAGCACACTCAGCTAGGATTGATTGTATATTTTTAGTCATATACTGCCAAAACTGAGCTGGGTATTCGTCTTTGGGAAGATACTCGACTTTTTCATTCTTCTCATTTTCTAAATCATCAATATCTTGAGACCAATTTTCTACCAATCTATTTATAGTTTCAATATCACTTTTTGTTTTGATGTATGATTTATACTGCTGAATTCTATAGGAAAGTTTTTTCTCATCAGGTAGCAAGATATTATCAATTTCAGCTGAAATCATTTTCTTTTGCTGTTCAAGATTAGTTTTTGACTCTAATAGTACTGAAATATTTTGTTGTAAATCAGTATTCGTTTTGTTTAGAGTTTCAATTTTACTAATTAAAGTGGTCAATTCCTCACTGAAAGAGTCAAGATGATGTTCCAATGAATCTTGATTGATGTGATTATTACAGACGGGACATAAAGCTGAGTCTGCTACATTTGCTAATTCATTGTGTGACTCTACAATAAACGATAATCTATTGAAGTCAGATTGATATTGACTTGAAAGTTCATTGAAACGATTGAGTAATACGGATTTCTCAGATAGTTCAGAATCAATTTTTGCAATTTGCTGCAGTAGATTTTCATGTTTTGAATTTGTACTAGTGAGAGTATTTCGCAAGTTATGTAACTTTTCTGATAGTTGATCAATTTCAGTTTCAATATCTATGACTGATTTTTGGTCTAATTCTTTTGCTAGTCGATTGTGATGCTCATTAAACTGGACTATCTTTGAGCTAATATAGTTTTTTACAGAGTCATGTCGTATTTTTCTTTCTTCGGCTGATTCTTGTTTCTTGATTTCAGAAAAATCTTTTCCATAAAGCAAGTAAAGAAGTGCTGATAGGTAAGCTGTTCGTTGGTTTGGCATCTGAGGTAGTAAAATTGATGTAGGACGATTCATATCATTTTCATGAATTATCCAAGAATTTATAAAGGTTCTAACCCCAAGTTTTTGTGTCTTAAAGTTTTTATTTTTAACCACTGTAACTGGAGGAGTAATTCCAAAAACTTGAAGCCAGACATTACTTATTGGCTCTTTGTTTTTACTCTTGTTTTTTGAGTAGTATTCCCCTGAAAGAATACTTGGAAGTGTAGATTCAACAATAATGGTATCTTCTTCGAGGTTTCGACTTAAAATAACTAGACTATCGTCAACTGAAATTTCTAAAGTAATGGTATTGTAGTGTGTTGAAGGAGAAAAAGGGAGAGAAGAGCTACCAGTAAGATAGTCGATGCACTTAACAATGCAGGTTTTCCCGACATTGGAAGGTCCTGTGATAATGTTAAGTCCTTTATTAAAATTTATTTCAGATTTTTTATGTATTCCAGTTACAGTTAACTTTTTCAAGTAAGATGCTTCCATAATAATCATTCCTTATTTAGAATATGTTCATGAGTAAATGCGAGCAATTCTAAATCACTCATATTTTTTAAAGTATTGTAGATGCTATTGGTAACTACCTTATAGGAACTAGCAAAATCAGAATTCAGTTTGTCGACTAAATCTTGACCTTTTTGAGTTATAGAAATTTTACCTATTTTCCCTTCATCTAATCTTATAAGATGTTTTGATACCAATAGTAGAATCGCTTTTTTTACTTTTTCATGCCTGACAGTCAATTGTACTGAAGAATAAATGCTATCTCCATACAGGTTGATTTCACTAAATTTGAAATCCTTAGCATATAAGCTTAAAAAATTAATTAACCAAAGTCTATCGAGTGATAGGCTTTTTTTATTTAGGCAATTAATTGTGATTAAACATTGCATAGCTACTTCTGAAGTAGTATCAAATATATTATTCATTATCATCTACCCAGTTAAATTTGCCATCGTTTACTAGTGAATGACAAAGACCTTTCTTTTCAGAGTTACCAATGAAGTTCTGGATTTGAGTTATCTCAGGTTTTGAAAATGAAACCGTTGTGATATGTTTGAGTGTTTCAGTAATTTTTTTGAATGAAGTTTTGTAATCTTCAAACAGAATATCACTAATTGAATCATAGGTTTCTTGCTTTAGTAGTGCAATTTGTTGTTCACTATCTTTAAAGCCGTCTCTAATAGCCCGTAATACATAATCAGCGTTGAAGAAATTCACTCTTTGATCATGTAAGTGATTTCTGTACTTTTGGGGGAGATTTTGGACATTGTAATAATCTGTTTTTGGATTACCATCATTTTCAGAGTATGCAATTAAAAGTTGCTTACTGTAAACATCTTCAAATTCAACTAGAGAATCAGGAATAGGTCCTTTTTCTGGTAACTGAAGATACTGTGAGCCGATAACTATTTTTCCATTTTCATAACGGACTTTTGTAATTTCAATTTCACCAACAGATGGTAGTTCTTTTTTAAAAGTTTGGATACCTACTTTTCCTTGCAAAAAATTAAGAAAAAGTTGAGCACAAATTTCAGAAATTTCCAGTTCAGAATCGTCTGTATAGAGCCCATATTGATGTAAGGTATCAGCTAGTCTATCAATGGTGTCTACTGTTAATTGATTTTCTATATGAGTTGTAAGAGCAGAGAGCTGAATAATTTTAATAAGCTTGTTAGCTTTATTCTTAGATATTGTATTGCCGGATGGCGAGAAATACCTATTAATTGTATCGGGCGCCAAATTGGAGAGGGGATTATCATCAGGATTCTCGATTGAATTTTCAATTAGTGTATTGAGAAATTCACTTTTCGACATCTCTCCCCCTATGTTGACGTATAGCAAATTAAGGAATTCTGCAAATTGCACTCATTATCACCTCCTTTTTTCCGATAGTATCCGAAAGCCTCCGAAACCATACGAGGTTAAACTTACAAATAAAGTATACTTTGTAATGTAAACCTCTCCCTAGATATAGATTTATTTACTAATAATTATATCAGAAAAATAAGGTTTTGTAATTTTATAATGAGTGCGTTTACAAAGTTACTATCCAACCGAAACCTTGCCCTTGATCACGGCCTCTGACTTCAAAGGTGGAAGTTGTGAATAGCAGTTAGTCTGTGAAGTCGACTGACCATGATTTAGCAAAGGAAATGCTGATGTGGTCAGAAACAAAATTTAATAGTTTTTTTGGCATGAGTTATTCCTTTGTGAACGAAGGAATAGGTGACAAGACATGCCAATTAATGAACAACAACTCAATTCAAAATACACTCCAGATCGCTATAAAAGTGAAAAGCCATATAACGATGTACCTTGTGGACCTAATCAAGTTCTCGCGCCTTTCGTTATTAGAGATAAAGAGATGAGACAGAGCAAAGATATCAATCCTAAAAACTTAAAAACATTTAAGTTTTATGGGAAAGCTGTACTTGTAGGTTTTGTACCAGTTTTTATTGAGGACTTTGACAATGTCATTAAAATCTTCAATATGGATGTTAACGAGTATCTTAATCGTTATACGAAAGTTAGTGACTTATCTTTAGATGAGATGTTGGATAAAATGTCTAATAGCGAAGAAGTCGGTTTCGATCCAACTGGTGTAGATTCTCACGAAGAGATTATTATGATGTTAGAAACAATTCGTGAACTGATAGAAGAAGTAGAACGTCGAAATAAGAAATATGGCCAAATTCTAAGACTTATTTATGAGAATATGGACATCGCAAAACAAGATATTATATCTACACTTGGAATGAAAAAGACTCAAGGTTATGATGCTATTAAGAAAGCTCAAGCAATGGCCAAAGAAGTCTACAGAGAATTAAACCAATAATAAAAGAAGTCCGCTATCCTATTTAGGATACGGATTTTTCTTTAGTCTTTTTGATAGAAGTAACATTCATACCCTTCAGCTCGTAGATTGATGTCTCTCATCCAGATTGGAGAAATGGACATTTGATTGGATATTTCATCTAGATTTTGCTTTGGTAAGCACTCGATGATAAGCTCATCGTGAATATGGCCAACGATTTTCTTGTCTTTTAGTTGTTTTATCGAATGGGCTAGTATATCTCGACTAATTCCTTGAACGATGTTTTCGACAAACTTTGGACCATAACTTTCCAATCTTTCCCATCGTTTTGCAGAACCGGTCCCTTCATAAGTTACTGATTCCCCTCCGAATTGATTCTCTCCAATTCTTGGCTTGACATAAGCTAATCTTCGCCCAGAGGGAAGAGTAATAAATAAGATTCCTCTTTCAACACTGAATCGAATTCCATGACTCTCTATTTCAGTTTGTTCCTTGATAGCAGTCTTAACGGCATTATCGATATCCCACCACAGCAGAACGATGTTAGGATTGGCTGATCGCCAAGAATCAACAAGAGGTTGTAGTTCTTCTTCAGCTAATCCCATTTCAATAGCTCCCATTGCTTTAAGAGCACCTACAGAACCACCATATCCCAGAGCCAACTCTGCAATCTTTCCCTTTTGACGTAAGTGTGCATTAACTCCATGTTTCTCTACTGGGACATGGAACATTTTACTGGCACTGGCGCAGTAAATGTCCTCCCCTTTATTAAAAACTTTAGTTCTCCACGTCTCACCTGCTAGATGGGATAGAACACGAGCTTCAATAGCAGAAAAGTCGCAAACAATAAATTTCTTATCTTTACTAGGAATAAAAGATGTTCGAATAAGCTGTGACAGTGTATCTTGAACATTGTAGAGAAGTTTAACAGTGTCACTATCTCCAGTCTTAAAGAGTAATCTTGCTTCATTTAAGTCTTTTAAGTGGTTTTGTGGAAGGTTTTGAAGTTGCACCAATCGTCCAGCCCATCGCCCAGTACGGTTTGCTCCATAAAATTGGAACATTCCTCTTACACGTCCATCTTTACAAACACAATTCATCATTGCCTGATATTTGGATACACTTGATTTTGCTGCTTGCTGACGTAATTTTAGAACTCTTGCAGTTTTTTCATCAACTTTATGTAAAAGGTTATTTACAGTCTTTTTATCTAGTGAATCTGTTTCTATATTGTGCTCACGTAACCAACCAATCATCTGTAGAACAGAGTTGGGATTTTCAAGACCTGTTAAAGATTTCAATTCTTCTTGGATTTTTGCTTTACTCTCTGAATCAATTTTGATGGCTGACTGGACAAAGTCAACATCAACTCCAATACCGTAGTCATTGATATTCTGATCAAGGTGGTACTCATCCCATACAAAGTCAGGAACTGGGAAGTTTTGCAACCTTTTTTTGATTGCTAGTTCAACTTCTACATCTCGTTTATTATATTCGATAAAATTTTTCCATTTATCTGGCGCGTGATTTTCATAATTACGTGTTCGACCACCATTTATTTTTGTGGGTTTACAAGGAAGGCAGAAGTAGCGAATTAATTCACTCCCAACTTTTAGTTTTTGTTCACTAAGTTTAAGAATCGTACCTACACCTTCAAGTGACAAGGGCAATCCCAAATAAGCAGACCAAATCATGCTACATCGCCAAGAGTTTGGGGATAAAAAGTTCTCGTTAAGTAAGGTAGGGTAATGTTTCTTAATCCAATTAGACAGGCAAATGCGCTCAAATGTTGCGTTGAAAGCCCATTTAATGACTGTATCATCAATTAAGGCATGTAGGATAAGATTTGGTAGTTTATCCTTAGTCAGATCATAAACAATTACAGGAGCATTATTGATAGATACTGCTATAAGAAGGATTTCAAAAGATTCATCTTCCGCATATCGATAAACTCCAGTTTTCCGTAGGTCTACATCACAATAAGTTTCTATGTCTACTGATAGTTCTTTAATTTGCATAATTCATCCTTTCTTAAAAAGGTGGCAGAAAGAACTGCCACCATGTTTTAGTGTTTATTTCTGCGACTAAAGAATCGTTCTCTCTCATATCTGATGTCATTGCGAATACTAACATATAAAAGATGACTGAGTAAAGCGATTGTGAGACAAGATGCAACAGTCCATAGGAATTCAATTATTGTCATTTGCATTCACCATTTTTTGTTTTCTCTCTTTTTCTGATCGGATATCATCTCGAATTGTCATAAATGCAGCATATAGTCCAGTGAATAGCCAAACTGCCATTAAGATAGTCATAAAAATTGAAAAAATCATCTTTCATATCTCCTTTCTTAGTTTAAGAAATCATCATCGTCTGTAGCGAAGTCATCTTCAGCACTTGTACGACCTCCCAGAGGCTCACCATCTCGCAATTTTTGCAGGTTATTCAGACCGCAAGCAATTCCCTTATTTCCGTTTGAATTGAAAGCGTAGAAGGAGATGCTGGCACGTCCATAGATACCGGAGTATAACTCTGAAGTATCAATGATTTCTTGACGGTTAGCATCAACAATACCAGGTTTATGTGGAGAGTTCGCATTCACGAAGTAGGCATTGCGATAGGCTTCATCATCAGGACGTTCCAGGTCGCCATCTCGTAGTGGTGTTTTCAATACTTCTAATGATGGAACAGATTTTCCGTTCCCTTTTAGTTTAGATTCACCTTCTTTATAGGCTTGTTCAATTGCTGCTTTAATTTTATCAATAGTTTGAACATCATTTTTTGAAATGATGAGTGACACGCTATACTTTGGTTTACCACCATTAATAGCTTTTGGTTCATTAGCGTTTAAATAACTAAAACGTGTATCTTTTCCTGTAATAACTTTTGTTGTCATAAGTTTAGTCCTCTAAAAAATCTGTTTTTGCTAGGTTCATTTCTTGACGATTATCATCAATTGGAACGAGTGTAGGTTTCCCATTTGGTTTTATAATTAGATTACCAAGAAGCTCATTAAAGGCTTGTTTTCCAAGCAGTTTAGTCATCCCAGTAATGTTCAGTAGTTTCTTTTCGTAGGGGTCAAATCCTGCAGCAGTTACTGTTTGAATTACTTTATTTTCATCTGAGAATTTTCGAATAGAACGTCCTTCAACTAGCTTGTAACCTGGGATTGTATGGCCATTTGTAGCTAGATTTAAAGCATGATTTCTAACATCGTTAGCCCATGTTATCAATAATTCAATTTTTGGTAAAATCTCCGATATATCTTTATTACTGAGAGTAGCAGGATCAGCAAATTCCATCTTGGCAAGTTCTAGGTTATCTTCTGCACGTTTGCGGCAGATGCTTTTTATTTTGCAGAACTGGCAGTGTTTTCCTGATTTCATTTCTCCTTCACCTCTGAAAGCTAGTTCAGCTTTAGGAGAAAGTTCAGTTTCAGCCCAGTAAAGTAGTTTTTCTTTGTCCATTTCAAATGTTGAGACATTATTCTTTCGTGGTTGGAAAATAGTCATTGTCACTTTATCAAAACTGTATAAGTCTTCAAACATTTCCAAAGCACCTAAAGCATAGCACATCATTTGGGGGTTATGGTCAGCATCAACCAGTACACCGAGACCGTGTTTATAATCGATGATTTGTAGCAAACCATCAGCCACTATAATACAGTCTCCTGTACCAAAACCTTCTGGAACCCATTTTGAGAAATCTAGTCTCTGTTCAACAAGAACGGTTGGATCTCTAGAATATGTTTTTGCAATTTCTATCTGTTCAACTACATAGTTCCGATATTCTTCTGCGCAATGTTGCATTTCCTCGTTATAGAAAGTTAAGTTTGCAGTAGGATCACGCGCCTTACGTCCAAGTGCAGTTTCAACTAAATAGGCACACAACTCATGGGCATCTGTTCCTTCCAAAGCATACGTTGATACCTTATCTTCTAGTTTTTCGGTTAATCTTACTGATGGTGGACAATTTAGCCATCGATGAGAAGCGGAAGCGGATAATACAGCATGATTAGTCAACACCAATACCTCCAGCCTCTTCCATTAAAGCTGAGTAGTTTTTAGGGTCTAATTTTGAAAGTGAATCAGCACCATAAGCTTTTAACAAAGCTCGAATCTCATCTTTAAATCCTTCACTAGCTTTTGTAGCAAGTACACCACGTAATTCTTCAAGGGTAACATGTCTTGGTTCTTCCATAACTTTTTCGTGATTTGAAGTAGTGTTTTCCTCAGATAGTAGTTCTTGAAACTCCTCTATAATTCTTAACTGGCACTTTGCTGATTCCTTCATTTCATTTAATAAGTCATTCAGTTGTTTCATTTTGCTCATATTGTTCGTCCTCTTTGATTTTTTTAGCTAGTTGTTTTGAGATAACACTGATGGCAGTTAGTGTATCTACTAATTGTTCATCGTGTTCAATCAATTGTTCTTTTGTCATTTCATATCCTCCTATCTTTATAGGTAAGAATCACTTTAGAATTTCCGGATTTCAAAAAATATTTCTTTATTCGATTTCTAATTCTTACACCTGTATAGGTAAAAACAGATAATTGAATTCCGGTTTTTTTCATAAATTAATAAAAAATTTAAAACAAAGAAAACTCTCCCTTTGACATATAAAGGAAGAGTAATTTTTTTGAAATAAATTTCTACTGAACCGGAAAATAGCAGGCAATTTTTACCTATAAAGATAGATAGAGAAATAGACTCTCTATTTATTAGCAGATTAAGGAGGAGTTGCGGATGCAATTTTCGTTATGTCATTCTGGAAAGACAGGTATCCAAACAAGTACTGCATATCCCAATAAAGTCAGAATAACAGATGACAAATCATTATTGAATGCAGTTCAATACGATCATGTAGGTGCAGAGTTTACTAATCACACTCGCTCAAACTCAAATTTTATAAAATCAAATGTTATTGTCATGGATATCGATAATGACAAGACAGACAACCCTAACGAGTGGGTTACAGAAGAGAACATTAAAGAAATCTTTATTGATTATAACTTTGCTTTGGTTACTAGTCGAAACCATATGTTGTCTAAGGGTGCCATGATAGCACGTCCAAAATTTCATATTTATTTCCCAATTAAAGAAACAAACGATAGGGAAGCTTATGTAGCTATGAAAGAAGAACTCACGAATAGGTATCAATTTTTTGATGATAATGCAAAAGATGCAGCAAGGTTCTTCTTTGGCAATCCAAATGCAAAAGTCATATGGAATGATTCCTGGATGACTATCGACGAAGGTTTACTTCAACTTAATTCTATGGAGCTAGAAGAAGATTTTGATGCTGACTTTTATAGACCATCTAAAGGACCTATCGCTGAGGGAAGTCGAAATTCAACCATGTCAGTTTTTGCGGCTAAAATTCTTAAAAGATTAGGAGTTACACAAGAAGCAAGAAGTGGTTTTGATGAGCAGGCATCTAGATGTGAACCGCCATTAGAGAAATCTGAACTAGACACAATCTGGGGAAGTGCGGTTCGATTTTACAATAAGACAATTAAATCTTCAGATGATTATATTTCACCAGATAGTTTCAATAGGCCTTCTTTAAAACCGGATGATTTTTCTGATATCGGGGAAGCTGGAGTGTTAGCTAGAGAGTATGGTGATGTTTTAGCTTATACAAATGCGACAGACTATTTAACTTTTAATGGTCAGTATTGGAAAGAAGATAAACAATTGGCCATAGGAAAGGTTCTTGAGTTTATGGACTTTCAACTAGCAGATGCTCTTGAACAATACGAAAAGTCCGTTAAAGAGTTAGTCAACTCCGGAATTGATGAATCAGTAGTTCGTGAAGGTGGTAAAGCTCTTGCTAAAGTGATTGAAACACCGATTCAACAAAAACTTCATTCTATTTATCTTTCCTCAAAAGCTTATTATCAGTTTGTGATGAAGCGAAGAGATTATCGCTATATTACTGCGACTCATAATACTGCAAAACCAATGTTAGCCATTGATTTATCAGAACTTGATAAGGACGATATGTTGCTCAATACTCCCAACGCTACCTACAACTTAAGAAATGGACTTAGGGATTACCATGAACATGATCCAAAAGATTGCATTACAAAAATGACCACTGTATCTCCAAGTAATGAAGGCTTGGGATTATGGAATGAAACTTTAGCTACTTTTTTCTGTAATGACCAGGAGCTGATTGATTATGTACAGGAAATCATCGGTATGACGGCAATAGGAAAAGTCTATCAAGAACATATGATTATCGCTTATGGCGGAGGAGCCAATGGGAAATCAACCTTTTGGAATACAATCGCTAGAGTACTTGGAAGCTATTCTGGCAAATTATCTGCAGATGCTTTAACCATGAATAATAAACGAAATGTAAGTCCAGAGCTTGCTGAGTTAAAAGGGAAACGACTTGTAATAGCTTCTGAAATGGCAGAAGGAATGAGATTGAATACTGCAGTTGTGAAGCAAATTACCTCAACTGATGAAATTCAAGCAGAAAAGAAGTATAAGGATCCATTCCATTTTGTTCCATCTCATACGCTGGTACTTTATACGAATCATTTACCAAAAGTTGGGGCGAACGATGATGGTACTTGGCGTCGTTTGGTTGTTATTCCATTTAATGCCAAAATTACTGGTCGTTCAGATATTAAGAATTTTGCGGATTATCTGTATGATAACGCTGGGCCAGCAATTTTATCGTGGATTATTGAAGGTGCGGAAAAAGCCATTAAAGCAAATTTTAAAACATCAGTTCCAAAAGCAGTAAAAAACTCTGTCAAATCCTACCGCGAAGCTAATGACTGGTTGGGACATTTCATCAATGAAAGTTGTGAAGTGGGAGAAACATTAAGTGAGAAATCAGGAGAACTGTACAGCAAGTATCGTGCATATTGCCTTCAAAATTTAGAATACACACGAAGTACAACTGATTTCTATGCTGCACTTAATCAAGCTGGTTATGAACGAAAACGGACTAATAAAGGGAATTTTATTATGGGGTTATCGTTAAAAGCTGATGACGATGATTTTCTAAACTAATGACTTACACAAGTGAGGGTATATCTCCACTAGATTTTAAATCAAGTATTTTTGGAGTGTAAGTCGTTGAAGTATTCAGTGAAAAATAATTTGTGAAGTATGGTCAAAAAGTTTATGGATTAAGTTCCACGACTTCCATTTCTTTGTTTAGTGTAAGTCAATGATGGTCTTTTCTAAAACTATCTCTATAGGAAATATAACTAAGAATAAGTATATAAGGAAAGTTTAGGAAATGACCTCATTAGACCTCCACCATTTAAATCTGATGAGAGGACAAGTATGAGAGAAAAAGTGATTGAACAAAAGTTAGCAAGCAAGGTTAAAAAGCGTGGTGGTATATGTCCAAAGTGGGTATCACCTTCCTTTTCAGGAGTACCTGACCGACTGGTATTCTTACCCAATGGCAAGTTTGGTTTGGTGGAAGTAAAAGCACCTAATCAACATCCTAGAGCTTTGCAGGTGTCACGGCATAAGCTATTTGAACGTTTAGGATTTCGAGTCTATGTTTTAGATAATAAGAAAGATATTGAGGGGATATTGGATGAAATTGAAACTGCATGACTATCAAGAAGTCACCAAAGACTTCATCATAAAAACTCCTTATGCAGCAGTCATTTTAGACATGGGGATGGGAAAAACAGCTACAACCTTATCAGCTATTAATGAACTGATGTTTGATCGCTATGAAATTCATAAAGTACTGGTGATTGCTCCACTTAGAGTCGCAAATACAGTATGGAGTGACGAAATAGAGCAGTGGCAAGAATTGTCTCATTTGAGATATTCAAAAATTGTTGGCAACCCCAAACAACGACAAGCAGCACTACATAAAGATGCGGATATCTATATCGTAAATCGTGAAAACATCCCTTGGTTAGTTGAACAGTGTCATCCTCATTTCAAGTGGGATATGATTATCATTGATGAATTAAGTTCATTCAAATCATGGCAATCAAAACGTTTTAAAGCTTTTATGGCCATGCGTCCCTACATGAAACGAGTGGTAGGTTTAACAGGCACACCGAGTTCCAATGGATTGATGGATTTGTTTGCGGAGTTCAAAGTCATTGATGGCGGTGTCCGTTTGGGGCGTTTTATCGGAGAATACCGAAGTCGTTATTTTAGAGAGGGACGTAGAAATGGGAACGTCGTCTATGAATATATTCCAATGGACTATGCAGAGGCTCAAATCTTTGACAAGATTGATGACATCACAATTTCTATGAAAGCAATGGATTATCTCCAAATGCCGACATTAATCTCAACGAAAAAATCAGTTCATCTCACAAACGCAGAAGCAAAAAGATATAAAGAGTTTAAAAAGGAATCTGTTATTTCTGATTCTAACGAAATTGAAGTAACAGCAGCAAATGCTGCTAGTTTATCCAATAAACTGGTTCAAATGGCAAATGGTGCAGTTTATTCTGATGATCATAGAATTATCAAGTTACATGATCAAAAACTAGATGCACTTGAAGATATTATCGAAGCCGCAAATGGAGAACCTGTGTTGGTTGCTTATTGGTTCAAGCATGATTTACTTCGTATTCAAGATCGATTGAACAAGCTTAGGGTTAAAAGTACAGTTCTTAAAAGTGAAACTGATATTCATGAATGGAATAAAGGGAACATCACTGTGGGTTTGCTACACCCAGCTAGTGCAGGACATGGTCTAAATTTACAAAAGGGAGGTCATCACTTAGTGTGGTTTGGGTTAACTTGGTCTCTTGAACTTTACCAACAAACCAATGCTAGACTTTGGCGTCAAGGGCAACAATCAAACACAGTCATTATTCAGCATATTGTTACGGAAGGTACAATTGATGATGATATTCTAAAAGCCTTAACTACCAAAGACGCACAACAATCACGTTTGATTGAAGCAGTAAAAGCACAAGTAGGAGGTTGATATGGATAAAGTAGACTACTATTTCCAACACTATCAAGATGCAAAAAGAGATTTAATAATTGCAAAGAACTTGATTGAAAACTATAAACCCATTTCAGAAGATGCTTTTCTATACTCTCTTGCTACTAGACAGACAAATGAAGAACGTGTTAAAACGAGTAAAACAAATGTTAGGACAGAAAATATGGCTCTATCTTTTCATGATAAGTTCTTAGCAGAGGAAAGAGAATATCAGGAGTCATTGTTTGAAAAGTACTGTCATTTAAAAACTGATCTAGATTTCTTTGAACTTGCTGTTTCTTCTGTTGATGAAATTATGAGGGATGTAGTAGTTGATTTAGTCTTAGTTGGATTGACATGGGATGAGTTACTACCTAAGCATAATGTTTCTAGAATGACAGTTAGTCGATATAGACAAAAAGCCTTAAAACAAGTAAAAGAATATTACCGTTTTGCTGGGAAAACCTTGAGTATAAATGGCTAATGATACTAGGGTGTTACTAAGGTGGTACTACCCTGTTACTAAGTTGTTACTAAGATGGTACTGCTTTTTAAAAATGAGTGTGATATACTTAAGATGTCAAAAAAGATAGAAAATCGGCTAATTTCACTGGATAAAATTCTGGTTCTACGGTAATATACACCTAGAAAAATAAGAGGAGAATAACTATGTGGACCAGAGGTCAGATTCATTATCACGAAAAAATAGTTGATTACATAGCAAAAGTCAGTGACCAACCATCAGATGTAGGTATTGATTTAGGATGTGTATTCAAATTAGAGGTTGAGGTTGCTGAAAATACTATCATTTCTTATGACAGAGGATGGGATATCTACCCAGAATCTAATGAACAAGAAGCTATTCTTGAAGTGATTTTGAAAACTTTAAAAGTTTAAAATATCTTTAAAATAATGCACAAATGACTGGATATATCCCGCTCTTAGAGGTAATATGGTTACAACAAAAAAGAAAGAGGATAAAACCATGAAGAAAGAAGATATTTTAACAAAAATCGCAAAAAATAGAATAGGCGCTGAAACGCTAGAAACGAGAAATAGCGACAGCCTTGACTTTTATGACATCAGCGTTTGGGCATTGAAAGAAATGCTTGAACAAGCCTATGAAGCAGGTAGAAAAGCAAAATAAAAAAAACAGAGCCTTACCCAAATGGGGAGGCTTTTTGCGTGGAGGAAATAATGATTATTACGAGTGAACAAGTATCTAATGGTCATCCAGATAAAATTTGTGACCAGATTTCAGATGCAGTTCTAACAGTATGTTTAGAACAAGATAAGAATAGCAGGGTTGCAGTAGAAACTCTTATCAAAGATAATCATATAGTGGTTGCTGGTGAAATGAAAACAACAGCCTTGTTTGAATTAAAAACTGTTGTTCGAAATGTCGTTAAACCACTAGGAATGGAAAATATCATTGTGACAAATCTTATCGGATTACAAAGTGATGATATTTCTCAAGGTGTTGATACAGGTGGTGCTGGTGACCAAGGTATGATGTATGGCTATGCAACTGATGAAACTAACGAATACTTGCCGCTTCCCTACGTTTTAGCAACTCGTGTTCTTGAGAATCTTATGGAACTTCAGCATCCGCTCTTAGGGAAAGATGCTAAGGCACAGGTTTCTTATGATTATGACAATAAAAGAATTACAACATTCTTAGTATCAATTCAGCATAGCGATGAAATAACAATTGAGAATTTAAGATCTATTGTTAAAGAATCTATGATGAAAGTTGCTAAACAGTATAAACAAAACCTTGATTTTAATGTTTTAGTGAATCCTACTGGTCGTTTCGTTCTTGGTGGTTCTTATGCAGATGCTGGAGTTACTGGAAGAAAAATTATCGCTGATACTTATGGTGGATTTGCCCATCATGGTGGTGGTGCATTTTCAGGAAAGGATCCAAGTAAAGTGGATCGCTCAGGAGCTTATATGGCACGTAAGATTGCAAAAGACATCGTTCGTGAAGGATATGCTAAACGATGCGAAGTTCAATTAGCATACGCTATTGGGGTCGCAGAACCGGTTTCTATTCATGTAGAAACATTTGGAACAAGTAACTATACGAGCAAACAATTGGTAGGAATGATTAAAGAACGGTACGATTTAACACCGAAAGGGATTATCAAGGAGTTGGATCTTCTAAACGTAGACTACACTCAATCTACATGTTTTGGACATTTTACGAAACCAACTCTTCCTTGGGAGCAGTAAAATGCCACGTAGACCAAGAACTCCCTGCAAGCAGAATGGTTGTCCAAACCTTGTGACCTATGGAAACAGGTACTGCGATGACCACAAGACTAACCACGCACTTGATGCCAAGACAACCAAAGCTAAAGGTTACAATTCACGATGGAACAAAGCACGGATTCGTTACTTAAAGCTGAATCCCCTCTGTGTTTACTGTCAAAGAAATGGTCGACTGACCAAGGCGACAGTGGTTGACCATATCAGTCCCCACCGAGGTGACCAAGAACTCTTTTGGAATCAATCCAACTGGCAAGCTCTTTGTAAATCTTGTCATGATAGAAAGACCAAGACGACTGACAGATATGTAGAATATACCTATCGGTTTTGATAGAATTATTATATACTAGTAGAAAAGTATGAAATAAAATATAAGGAGTTTAATTTTCTATGAACTATATTAATTTTGTCAATAATAAAAAAGATGAAATTTCTCCGTATAGAATTTCAACGAGCAATAATAATGAGAAATATTTTGAAGCGCTTGAAAGATATTGCGGTAGTACATATTACAGTATCAATGAATATCTTCGAACTAAAAAAATAAAATATGGCGATAAGAATATCTTATGTCAAACGATAAATTCAATAAAATGTTTAGATGAAATAATTAATGAAGCCCCACAAGAGGAATATAAAGTTTTATACAGAGTCATCGATAAAGAGTTTTATAAAGAGCTAATGTCCTCTTCATCTTTTAAAGAGCGAGGATATTTAAGTACTTCAAAGATGGAACGTTGGGCCAAGGAAAAAGCAGAACTAGAGGATAAAGTTGTTATTAAACTATATGTAGAAAAAGATGTGAAGAGGATCGATATATCCCAAATAAATTATGGAACTTTTCCAAGAAGAACTGAATATGAAGTGCTTTTACAAAGAGGAACTATTTTAAAAAGAAGTTCCTCAGGTGATGACACTTTTATTGTGTCGTTACCAAATCAATGTTAATTCTTAAAAAAATTTTGGGGTAAGGGGGGATAAAATCTCTAAATCCTTGTCCGTAAAAGACCGACGCCCCCTCAAACGTACAATTTCGCAAAATTGATAAGGTGGGATATAAAAATCAATTCAAAATAGTAAAGAATCCAGTAAGAATATAGAATTAAGTGAGTGTTATTTTCGTAAATTTGTTTAAATTTAGGTACGAAAATAACCTTATTTTTTAGTATAAAAGTGAGGAACAGGTATGAATAACTTTCAACGAGAACAAATTTGGTTACTTAGAAAAAATGGCTTAGGATACGGTGAAGTTGCTAAAGTAATTGGTTTATCTAAAGACTCTGTTAAGAAGTATTGTAAAAGACATCCTGAGTTAAAGGGACAAGGAACATTACCGTATTTGATGGTTGAGAAACGAGTTCAAGATGGTACAAACTGTCCTCAATGTTTTCAACCTATGGTTCCTAATAAAACTGGACGGCCGAAGAAATTTTGCTCAGATAGGTGCAGAATAAATTGGTGGAAAAATCATCAAGAGGAACATGATAAGGAACAAACTGCATATGAAGAAATGACTTGCCAGTGTTGTGGTAAGTCATTTTTATCTTATGCCAATCCCAATAGAAAATATTGTAGCCATGCCTGCTACATACAGATAAGATTTTACAAAGGAGTCTAAAATGACGAACCAACCAACAATGGAAATAAAAGAACTTCCTCTGAAAGAATTAAAGCCTGCAGCTTATAATCCTCGAAAGAAACTGAAAAAAGGGGATAAAGAATATGAAAAAATTAAACAGTCGCTTCTAAAGTTTGGATATGTTGACCCTATTATTGTCAATGAAGATTTAACTGTAATTGGTGGTCATCAACGCTTGACAGTTCTTAAAGACCTTGACTATGAAACTGCTAAGTGTGTAATTGTAAAGCTTTCTAAAGAAGATGAGAAAGCATTGAACATTGCTCTCAATAAGATTACAGGTCAATGGGATGACGCTCTCTTAGCGGACTTACTTTTGGATTTACAGGAGTCTGATTTTAATCTAGACCTGACTGGTTTTGAACCGCCAGAGATTGATAATATCCTCTCTAATGTCCATGACAAGGAGTTGTCTGAAGATAAGTTTGATGTGGAAGAAGAATTGAAGAAACCAACGGTATCAAGACGTGGTGATATTTGGCAACTCGGAAAGCACCGAGTCATTTGTGGTGATTCTACCAAATCAGAAACCTACGACCAATTACTTGGTGATAAGAAAGCTAATTTAGTTGTAACAGATCCGCCTTATAACGTTGACGTTGAAGAGACGGCTGGGAAAATCCTAAATGATAATATGTCTGACGGAGACTTCTATCAATTTCTCCTTTCTATGTTTACTCAAGTAGAAAATCACATGGAAGATGATGCGTCTATCTATGTTTTTCATGCAGATACGGAAGGACTCAACTTCCGTAAAGCTTTTAAAGATGCTGGTTTCTATTTGAGTGGGTGTTGCATCTGGAAAAAGAACTCACTTGTATTAGGTCGTAGCCCATATCAATGGCAACATGAACCTTGTTTATATGGGTGGAAGAAAAAAGGAAAGCATCAATGGTTTAGTGATCGGAAGCAAACTACCATTTGGGAATATGACCGTCCTAAGTCTAGTAAAGACCACCCAACCATGAAACCAATTCAACTTATGGCTTACCCTATTCAAAACTCTTCTATGCGTGGAACAATAGTTTTAGATCCATTTTTAGGTTCTGG
The DNA here is from genome assembly GCF_002871495.1 of Streptococcus sp. UMB0029. Classification (GTDB taxonomy): domain Bacteria; phylum Bacillota; class Bacilli; order Lactobacillales; family Streptococcaceae; genus Streptococcus. The sequence continues at coordinate 98,385 of NZ_PNGD01000006.1, read as the reverse complement.
TTCTACTTTAATAGCTGCAGATCAGACTGGACGTGTTTGTTATGGAATCGAGCTTGATGAAAAGTTTGTGGATGTCATTGTTAAACGCTATATAGAAGTTACAGGCGATACTGAAGTAACCGTACAACGTAATCATGAGGTTTTAACTTATAACCAAGTGTTAAAGGAGTTGGAGGAACAAGTATGACACTAACATTTCTAGATTTCTTTTCCGGAGTTGGTGGCTTTCGACATGGGCTAGAATTAGCAGGAATGAAGTGTATAGGATTTTGTGAAAAAGATAAGTTTGCACGCAAGTCTTATGAAGCAATGTATGATACGAAAGGAGAATGGTTTCATGACGATATCACAACAATCGATCCAACACGATTACCAAAAGCAGATCTCTGGTGTGCGGGAAGCCCTTGTCAAAATGTGTCTATCGCAGGGAAACGAGCCGGCCTATACGGTGAGCGAAGTGGACTCTTTTTTACATTTGTTAAACTCATCAAAAGCCAAAAAGAAGAAGATAAACCCGAATGGGTTCTCCTTGAAAATGTTAAAGGACTTTTATCAAGTGGTGGGGGACGAGATTATCTCGACTATCTCTCTATCTTGGATGAATCAGGGTACGACCTTGAATGGCAAGTGTTCAACTCAAAAGATTACGGAGTACCACAAAATAGAGAACGCATCTATACTATCGGACATCTTAGAAGAAAAGGTCGACGAAAAGTACTACCTCTCAGCAGAGAAAGCAGTAGCCATCTTAAGCAACTTGTAGGCGGTATGCAAAGCTACCGTGTCTATGACCCCAGTGGTATTGCAACAACACTTGTTGGAGAGGGTGGTGGACTAGGAGCTAAGACAGGTCTATACCTGATTGACCAATCGCTAACTGGACCAAAGTTAACTGAAGAAGCAAGATGTATAACTGCTCGTTATACTGCTGGTGCAACAAAGCGTACAGCAATGAACTCTGGAGTGCTTGAGGTTCAACCAATTTTGACAAAAGGTATCAAGGTTAGGAATGGAACAAAGCAAGGTTATCAATTGGCGGAGGTTGGTGACTCGGTTGATCTTTCTTATCCAAGTTCATTAACGAGAAGGGCAAGAGTAGGGAGAGGAATAGCTCACAACCTTTCATGTAGCTGTCAGATGGGCGCAGTAGTTTGGAATGGTCGTGTTGTCAAAATTAGAAGGCTTACTCCAAAAGAGTGTTTTAGACTTCAAGGTTTCAGTGATGACTTATTTGAAAAGGCAAAAGCTGTAAATTCTGATGCACAACTCTATAAACAAGCAGGAAACGGAGTCACAGTGCCAGTTGTTTATGCTATTGGTTGTGCCATATTATCTTCAAAAATATCATCAAAAATAACTGGATAAAGATGAACTTTAGAGTTAATATGTACTAAACAAAAGAGAAGAGGTTGTATTATGGATGACTTAAAAGTGAAGACTTTGAAATCATTGTATCCCAATGGAACTCGAGTAAAATTACTCGAAATGGAGGATCCATTTGCGCCACCTATAGGTACTCTCGGTACGGTAATTGGTGTTGATGATATTGGTTCAATTTTAGTAAGTTGGGATAATGGACAAAGTTTAAATGTACTTTACGGAATTGATAAAATAATAAAATTGGGATAGTTATGTGGGAAATGATTACTAGAGGATTCAATGGTCGACACTATCATATTGAGTTTCTTAGGGAATTTAGTACCTATGACCGACATATTGATGGCGCTTGGATAGCAATCCTAAAAATTAAACGAAATAAAGAAATAGTTTTTCATTATGAATATGGCAAAATTACTGACCGAATGGATGATTTGGATAAAATTATCTATCAAGAAATAGTGGATACATACAATAAATTATAAATTGGAACTCGATCTGAGTTCTTTTTATTTTAGGAGGTGAATTAGTGGCAATTAGAGGACGTAAACCGAAACCTACAAATTTAAAAGTTCTAGAAGGTAATCCTGGTAAACGGCCTCTCCCAACGAATGAAGTAAAACCTCAAAAGAAGGCTCCACGTTGCCCCCAGTGGCTTGAAGAAGATGCTAAGAGGGAATGGAAGCGGATGGGAAAAATATTGGAACAAATGGGATTACTGACGGAAATGGATATGACCGCATTTGCAGGTTATTGTCAAGCATACGCACGTTGGAAAGAAGCAGAGGAGTTTTTATCAAAACATGGTTCTATCTTAAAGACACCAAATGGGTATTTACAGCAAGTTCCACAAGTTTCAATTAGTCAAACTAATTTAAAAATCATGCTGAAGTTTTGTGAACAATTTGGTCTAACCCCATCCGCTAGGAATCGTTTAGCTACTATGGATTCTGAGGTTGGTAAAGGTGACGAAATGGAAGATTTGTTGGGAGGTTTACTATGACTTTTCATTATGAACCAACTCCTTTTATGCTAGCTACATCACATTATGATAAAAGTAAGGCTGATAGAGCAGTGACTTTTATTCAAAACCTTTGTCATACTAAAGGAAAATGGGCAGGTCAGAAGTTTATACTTTTACCTTGGCAGGAACAGATAGTACGAGATTTATTTGGGATTGTTAAAGAAGATGGGAATCGTCAATTTCTAACTGCCTATATTGAAATTCCAAAAAAGAATGGGAAGAGTGAACTAGCAGCAGCAATTGCTCTTTATTTACTTTATGCAGATAATGAAGCTAGTGCAGAAGTTTATGGTGCTGCATGTGACCGAAATCAAGCCTCTATTGTATTCGATGTAGCAAAACAAATGGTACTAATGAGTCGACCTTTAGAGAAACGTTCAAAAATAATGGGTGCTACGAAACGAATTGTTAACTACTCTAATGCAGGTTTCTATCAAGTTTTATCCGCTGAGACTGGTACAAAACATGGTCTCAATGTTTCAGGACTCGTGTTTGACGAGATTCATGCCCAGCCCAATCGCCACCTCTATGATGTCTTAACTAAAGGTTCAGGTGATGCACGAGAACAACCCTTATTTTTTATCATTACTACTGCAGGAACAGATAAGAATTCAATTTGTTACGAGTTACATACAAAAGCACTTGAGATTTTAAAGGGCAGAAAGAAAGATACATCTTTTTATCCTGTCGTTTATGGTTTATCTGATGAAGAGGACTGGAATGACGAAAGTAACTGGTTAAAAGCAAATCCATCATTAGGTCATACCATTGGCTTAGACCGTGTCAGAGAAGCCTATAAACAAGCACTTGATAATCCTGCTGAAGAAAATGTATTCAAGCAACTACGACTAAATATGTGGACAAATTCTACGGTTGCTTGGATTCCTGAACATGTATACAACAAAGGCGATGCACCTATCAATTTTGAAAGTTTGAAAGGTCGTGAATGCTATGCAGGGCTAGACTTGTCAAGTACATCCGATATCACAGCCTTTGTTTTAGTTTTTCCACCTAGGAATGAATTAGAAAATTACATCATTCTACCCTATTTCTGGCTACCAAAAGATACTCTTGAACTTCGTTGTCGTAGAGATCATGTTTTGTATGACGTATGGGAACGGCAAGGCTATCTAAAGACGACAGAGGGTAATGTTGTTCATTATGGCTTTATAGAGAAGTTCATTGAGGAATTATCAAAGATATACAATATAAAAGAAATCGCCTATGATAGATGGAATGCAACGCAAATGGTGCAGAATCTAGAAGATATGGGGCTGACAATGATTCCTTTTGGTCAGGGGTACAAGGATATGAGTCCACCGTCAAAGGAATTATTCAAACTTATGATGGAAGGTCGTATACAACACGGAGGACAACCTGTTTTAAAATGGATGTCGCAAAACGTAGTTATGCGCCAAGACCCTGCAGGCAATATCAAACCAGATAAAGAGAAATCAATTGAAAAAATCGATGGAATTGTTGCTCTTATAATGGGGATTGATAGATGTATTAGACACCAAAATAATGATAGTAGTATTTATGATGAGCGAGGAATACTAAGCTTTTAGTTGAATTTTAAATCTAAAGATGATACAATGTATTTACAAAACATCTTTACAAAGAGGTATTAATTATGGCAAGTACTCAACCTGTTAATTTTAGAGCAGATTCGACTTTTTACCAACAAACGAAAGAAATCTTAGCTGATGAAAAGTTAACCCTGTCAGATATCTTTAATGCTGCACTTCGTAAAATTGCGACAGGTGCAGTTGATCCCAAAGAGTTCGTATTTAGTGATTCACAAGAGACTCAATATCAGGTTGCTTTTGAAGATTTAAAAAAGGAAATCTTGTTGGGCCATCAAGAAATTGAGCAAGGGAAACTAACGTCTTTAGCAGATGTAAGAAAGGAATTTGGACTTGAGTAATCATAAACGTTACCATGTTTCTCTTACGGATCAAGCTAAGAAAGACTTGAGAGAAATACATGATTATATTGTACTGAATTTTTACAGCCAGCAATCTGCCGATAGTAAATTAGACCTTATTTTAACGGCACTAGAAACTTTAGAAACATTTCCAGAAGCATGTCCTTTGGTGTCGAGTCGAGGTTATGGTGAATTAACAGATGACGGAAAACGTTATAGATATATGCCTATTGAAAATTACTTAGCTTTTTATTATATCGACAAATATGAGGTTTATGTCTCAAGAATTTTAAATTCCAAGCAGAATTGGGCTAAGTTATTCAATAAGTAAATTCAATTATAATTCGTAGAGCATCTCACAAATGAGGTGCTTTTATTGTACTCAAAAATGGAGGATTAGATGGGATTTTTAGATTTTATTGGAAAAAAAAGATCACGAGATAAACCGCATAATAGTTATGAGGGACAGGACTTTTCTTATCTTTTTGGACGAACTTCCAGTGGCGAAAATGTAGATGAATTTAAAGCGATGCAGACTACAGCTGTTTATGCTTGTGTGAGAATATTAGCTGAAGCTGTCGCCTCTCTACCCATTCACATTTATGAAAGAACATCTAATGGGAGGGAGAAAAAATTTGAACACCCTCTTTATTTCTTGCTTCACGATGAACCAAATCCAGAGATGTCTTCTTTTGTCTTTCGTGAAACTTTGATGACTCATCTTTTGATATGGGGAAATGCCTATATTCAAATCATAAGGGATAAGAGCGGTCAGGTTATCAGTTTGTATCCCTTATTACCAGATAAAATGTCAGTACACCGTGATGAAAATGGGAAACTTTACTACAAATATCAACGTCAGACCGAAGAAAATCCAAATTTCAAGGATAAAGGCAGTGTTATTTTAAAACAAGAAGATGTCCTTCACATTCCAGGTCTTGGTTTTGATGGATTGATTGGTTATTCTCCCATCGCATTAGCAAAGAACGCAATTGGAATGACCTTGGCTACAGAGAATTACGGAGCATCATTCTTTAAAAATGGTGCAAATCCTGGTGGTGTATTGGAACATCCAGGGATTTTGAAGGATCCAAAAAGAGTACGTGATTCTTGGAATGCGGTTTATAACGGTGTCACAAATGCACATAAAGTTGCAGTTCTAGAAGAAGGGATGAAGTACACTCAAATAGGTATTCCACCTGAAGAAGCGCAATTCTTACAGACTAGGAAGTTTCAAATCAATGAGATTGCACGTTTGTATAGGATACCACCACATATGATTGGTGATTTAGAAAAATCTTCATTTTCAAATATCGAGCAACAATCACTAGAGTTTGTTAAATACACATTAGACCCTTGGGTAGTTCGTTTAGAACAGGTCTTCAAGAGGTCTCTTTTTTTGCCTGAAGAAAAGAAGAAGTACTTTGTTAAGTTCAATGTAGATGGTTTATTACGTGGAGATTATCAAAGTCGTATGAGTGGGTATGCCATTGCAAGACAGAATGGCTGGCTATCTACAAATGATATTCGAGAACTTGAAGATTTAAATCTTTTAACAGATGAAGAAGGAGGAAACCTTTATTTGATTAACGGAAATATGACTAAATTAAAAGATGCTGGTGGTTTTATGACAAAACAGGCAATTGAACAACCTCAAGAAAAACCAAAGGAGGAAGAAGATGCGTAAATTTTGGAGTTTTTCAGACGAAGGGAATATTCGCACTCTTCGTATTGAAGGACAGATTGCTGATGAAACATGGTTTGGAGATGAAGTTACTCCACAACTCTTTAAAAATGATTTAAATGCAGGAAAAGGTGATATCACCCTCTGGATTAATAGTCCAGGGGGTGATGTTTTTGCCGCAGCACAAATCTATAACATGCTGATGGATTACGAGGGAAATGTACATGTCATTATTGATGGTCTTGCAGCAAGTGCTGCCAGTGTCATTGCCATGGCTGGAACAACAGTATCCATGAGTCCTGTTGCAATGATGATGATTCACAATCCATGGACGATTGCACAAGGTGAAGCAAAGGATATGGAAAAGATTATTGAAATGTTGGGGGAAATCAAAGAGTCCATTGTGAATGCCTATGAGTTAAGAACAGGATTATCTAGGGCAAAAATCTCACATTTAATGGATTCTGAATCATGGTTTAATGCGAGAAAAGCAGTTGAACTTGGCTTTGCGGACAAGATTTTATTCGGTAAAGATGAACCTAAAGAAGAGCTAGAACTTAGTAGTTATTCATTTAGTAGAGCCACTGCAGATCATAACCTTGTTGTTAAACTTCAAGCCAAAATTGATAGCTACAAACCTTTATCAACGACTCCCCTTAATCAGTTAAGAAAACGATTAGATTTATTGAAATAATGAAAGGAAAATTAACCTATGTCTAAATTACTTGAATTAAAAGAAAAACGAAATCAAGCTTGGGAGCAAGCAAAAACTTTCCTAGACTCAGTGCGAACTGATGATGGTTTAGTTTCAGAAGAGGATTCTAAACGCTATGATGAAATGGAAAGTAAAATCAATCGCTATAATCAAGAAATCGCTCGCATAGAACGACAAGAAAAGATTGATCTAGAACTTGCTCAACCAACTTCTCAGGCTTTGACAAGACAGCCTACCACTGTCTTAAAAGATAGTGAGGTAGAAGATGAGAAGAAGGGAACCAAGTCTGATGTCTATTCCAAAACATTTTGGACGAATGTCCGTAAGCGTAACTTCTTTGATGTTAAGGACGTCCTTCGTGTTGGAGAAGATACAGAGGGTGGCCATTTAGTACCTGATGAGTATGAGAAAAAACTAGTTCAAGGTCTTCAAGAAGAGAATTTCTTCCGGAGTCTAGCAACCGTCATTAAAACATCAAGTGGAGAGCGGAAGATTCCAGTTGTTACAGGGCATGGAACTGCGTCGTGGATGGATGAAAATGGACTTTATCCTGAAACTGATGAGACATTTGGTCAAGTAACACTTGATTCGCATAAGATTGGAACAGCTATTCGAATCTCAGAAGAATTGTTAAATGACTCAGTATTTGATTTAGAATCCTATATGACTAGTGAGTTTGCACGACGTATTGGTACAGAAGAAGAGAAATCATTCCTTATTGGAGATGGCTCAAAGAAACCAACAGGAATCTTTACGCAAGCAAATGTTACTGGTCCTACAACGACGACTAAAGACATTACGTTTGATGACATGATTGAATTGTATCATTCACTTCCTGCTCCTTATCGAAAAAATGCAGTGTGGATTCTTCATGATACAACTGTTAAAGCAATTCGTAAACTGAAAGACAATAACGGAAATTACATTTGGCAACCGTCTACACAAGCTGGACAACCAGATTTAATTCTTAACCGTCCATACTATACATCTACCTTTGCACCTCTACCTGAACAGGGGAATAAAGCTATTGCATTTGGTGATTTCTCTTATTACTGGATTGCAGATCGCCAAGGACGTACTTTTAAACGTCTTAATGAACTTTATGCTAATAATGGTCAAATTGGTTTTCTTGCATCTCAACGTGTTGATGGGAAATTAGTGTTACCAGAAGCGGTGAAAATTTTAACTGTGAAAGCAAAATAATCATGATAAGTCTAGAAGAAGCAAAACTTTACCTTAAGGTAGAAAACACAGATGAAGATGACTTGATTAAGCAATTGATTGATACAAGTAAAAAACTCTGTGAAGAAACATTAAGGCAGAATACTTACAGTGAGGTTCTAAGAATGGCAATCCTATATGGGGTTGCCTATCTTTATGAACACCGTGAAACAGCTAATTATAAAGAGTTAAAACAAATGTTATATCACTTACTATTAGCTGATAGGAAGGATATCTTTTGATGAAAATTGCTCCGTTACGTGACCGTCTTACATTTGAAGTGCGTAAAATTGTGGTTGATGAAATTGGAAATGAATCTTCAGTTTGGAACACCATTTTCCAAAGATGGTGTTCTAGTCGGCCATTGACCTTAACAGAAAATGAGGGGAGTGTGTCTAAACTCCTTTATAACAAAATTCAATTTACACTAAGGTACGACAAAGCGGTACTAAATCTAAGTTCATTAAAAACTAGGATAAAGTACAGAGACGCCTACTTTACGATAGATTCAATTGATGGTGATAGCGTTCCTAGGCAATTGATTTATATTGTAGCAACTAAGGAGAATGACTATGAACAGAATAGGAATGGATGAGTTGGAAAAAGTAATTGATCAAGAGTTGGGGGATTACATTAAAGAGACGACATCTACAATGCGAGAGGTAGTGGAAGAAGTAACAGACAGTGCTGTAGATACCTTAAAACTCTTATCTCCACGAAAAACTGGTAAGTATGCACGAGGTTGGAAAAGCAAGTCCACAAGTGACAGTCCTACAGGCTTAATAAAGACTATTCACAACCGAACACCAGGATTAACTCATCTCCTAGAAAATGGTCACGCTAAACAAAATGGTGGTCGAGTAGAAGGGCAAAAACATATTGAAATCGTTGAAAAAACTGCTGTTAAGTCACTTGAAGATAAGCTGAGACAAAGATTGTGAGGATTTAATGATATTAAAAGATTTCTATTACATTTTAACAAAAACAAAGTTGCCAGTAGCTTATCATCATTTTGAAGAAGGAAGAAGTCCAGTTCCGCCATTTATTGTATATCTTGTTAAGGAGTCTGAAAATGCTGGAGCTGATAATTGGAGCTATCATAAGACTCTTAATCTTCAAGTGGAACTCTATACCTTAAAGAAGGACTTAGAAATCGAAACCAAGATGGATGACTTATTTGATAGTCATTCAATTTTTTTTGACAAAGTAGAGACTTATATCTCAACTGAAAAACTCTATCAAATTACATATTACATTTCATTAAACGGAGGATAGTTATGACTGAAAAAAATAAAGTTACATTCGGACTACAAGATGTCCATTGGGCAGAAGTTACAACTGAAGCTTCAAATGGCGCATTGACTTATGGAACGGTTGAACGATTACGAGGTGCAGCAGAACTAACCTTGGAACCGACTGGTGACAAAGGTTCATACAAGGCAGATAATATCAACTTTTATACTTCGGAATCAAATGATGGTTATGAGGGAACATTGAAGCTCGCCTTATTAACTCAAGAATTTTTAACTCGTGTCTTAGGAGAAAAATTAGATCCAACAACTAAAACAATTTCTGAAATCGCAAATGCTGAAAAGAAGAATTTTGCTCTGATGTTTCGTTTTGAAGGAGATAAGAAAGAAACGCTTCATGTTTTGTATTACTGTTACGCATCACGTCCATCAATGGGATCAAAAACAAAGTCTGGTTCAGATATTAATGAGGTTGAGCTAAACTTTACGGCAAGTCCCCGTCCACTTGATAAGGTGGTTCGTCGCAAAACGACAGAAGAAACAAGTGATGAGATTCGTCAGAATTGGTTCAAGGAAGTCTTTGAACCTCGTGAATAAAGGAGTTACAGATGAGAGATAGTATTACAATTTCAGGAAAGACCTATGAATTGGCTACTAATGCCTATACACCGATTGCCTATAAAGAACAGTTTGGTAAAGATTATTTTCAAGACTTGTTTTCAATGGTGAGTACGCAGTCAATTCTTGATAAGATTGAGCACCTAAATGAGGAAGAAAAACTCGAAACTGGTGATATTGATCTATCCATCCTGACCAATTTTGATATGACTTTTTTTCACAGAATTTTTTGGGTGTTTGCTAAATCTGCTAATCCCAAAATTAAACCATTCAAAGAATTCTTTATGGAGATGGAGGAGTTTCCAGTTCAAGAAGTAGCAACTATCTTAATGAACATGCTTAACCAAGGAATGAATACAAGAAAAAAGCAGATCAAACAAAAACAGCAAGTGAAGAAATCTTTACGGTAGAAAGCTATCTATTTTGTTGTAAGGAAACTGGCTTATCCATAGACGACTTAAAACATATTTCAATTGGGATGGCTCTTGATTATCAAACTGATTATGTAAACTTGCGGACAAATGAAACAAGCAACACAAGAAAAGCGAATCAAAGTGATTTTGATAATTTTTAATAGAAAGGAGATGTGAACATGGCTGGAAATATAAAAGGTATCACAATAGAAATTGGTGGTGACACACAACCTTTGCAAAATGCCTTAAAAGGGGTAAATAAACAAGCAACTGAATCAACTAAAGAATTGAAACAAATTGATAAGGCGCTTAAGTTTGATACAGGAAATGTCACACTCCTTACTCAAAAACAAGAAGTGCTTGCTAAACAAGTTGAAACCACTAAAGAAAAATTAGCTACCTTAAGGCAGGCACAAGCACAAGTTGAAGCTCAATTTAAGTCAGGTAATATCGGGGCGGAACAATATCGAGCCTTTCAAAGGGAAGTAGAAACTACTCAGACAGTACTGAAAAGTTATGAAAGCAAACTAGAGGGTGTCAATCAAGCCTTATCGGAAAATGGAAATCGAATAGGTACTACTAAAAGTCAATGGGATAGCTTGAAACAAGAACAAGCTCGTCTAGCTTCTGAGAGTGAGAAATTAACGAGTCAATTTAAATTACAAGAAAGTGAACTTTCTTCAAGTGCTAGTGAATCTGAAAAGCTAGCTTTAGCTCAGAAAAAAGTAAATGAAAGTTCCTCTTTACTAGAAAAACAGATTCAGAATTTAGAGAAACAGCTAGAACTAACAAAATCTCAGTATGGCGAAAATTCGATTGAAGCCAATAAACTGGAACAGACTCTAAATGATACCAAAACGGCCTATAATCATCTTCAAAATGAGATGGAAGAGATGGGCACTAGTTCAACAAGTGCGAAGGATAATCTATCAGAAATCAATCATCTCTTAAAGGCAGATATCCTAATGGAATTCAGTGATCGTTTAGCAGAATTATCACAAAAATTGATTGATTTTGGGAAACAGTCGCTTGAAGCTTTTAACGAAGTTGATGAAGGGATGGATATCATTGTCACCAAAACTGGTGTTTCTGGCCAAGCTTTAGAAGAAATGACAACTATCGCAAAGAACCTTGCTACAGAAATTCCGACAGACTTTAATACTGCTGGAAGTGCAGTTGGTGAGTTGAACACACAATTTGGTTTAACCGGTGATAGTTTAAAATCAGCTTCAAGTTATCTCATCCAATTCGCATCCATAAATGGGAGTGATGTCACCTCATCAGCTATTTCAGCTAAGAAAGCTATAGAAGCATATGGCTTACAGGCAACGGATTTGTCTAGTGTTCTTGATTCTGTCACCTTTACCAGTCAAGCTACTGGGGTGGGAGTGCAAGATTTGATGGATAAGGTTGTTTCTGGAGCACCACAAATTAAGGCATTAGGACTTTCATTTGATGAGGGTGTTGCTTTAATGGGGAAATTTGAAAAGGCTGGTGTGGATTCATCAGCCTCTTTATCATCCTTATCAAAAGCATCTGTGAAGTATGCGGCATCAGGAAAGACTTTGCAGCAAGGTTTATCTGAAACCATCGAAAAAATTAAAAATTCAACTAGCGAAACTGAAAAGTTAACTCTCGCTTCAGATATATTTGGAACTAAGGGTGCTCCACGAATGGTGGATGCCATTAATCGTGGTGCTTTATCTTTTGATGACTTAGCTGAAACAGCAAAGAAAGCATCAGGAACAGTCGGCTCAACTTATGAAGCGACACTAGATCCAATTGATAAGTTTACAACTGCTCAAAATGAAGCGAAGTTAGCATTAGCTGAAGTTGGGGATGCTATTGCTGTCACTTTTGCACCGATACTAGAGATTTTAGCTGATTTGTTACGTTCAGTTGCAGAGTGGTTCTCTAATTTATCAACGCCAGTAAAACAATTTATCATTATTGTAGGTAGCCTGATTACTGGATTAGGATTATTACTCCCTATATTTTTAGCACTTCAGGCAGCTGCCTTAGCAATGGGTGCCACAATTGGTGGCTTAATAGCAAGTGTAGCACCTGTTATTGCTATAGTATTAGGAATTGTAGCTGTTCTAGCTTTGTTAATTGTTGGTATAAAAGAACTTTGGGAACATAACGAGGGATTTAGAACAGCAGTAATGGATATTTGGAATGCTATATATTCTTTTATATCTACTATCATTCAAGAAATATCAGACTTTATTTTAAGCATTTGGGGGACTCTAACTTCATGGTGGACTGGCAATCAAGATTTAATTCTTGCAGCTGCAACCACAGTTTGGAATGCAATCTCAACAGTCATAACTACCGTTATGTCAATTCTAGAACCCTATATTCAGGCAGCATGGGAAAATATAAAACTGATTATCAGCACAGCTTGGGAAATCATCAAACAAGTAGTTGAAACGGCAATCAATCTTGTCTTAGGCATTATTAAAGCAATCATGCAGGTTATAACAGGAGATTGGTCTGGTGCATGGGAAACAATAAAGGCAGTTATTTCAACAGTATGGGAATCCATCAAGTCAATTGTAAGCTTAGTTCTAAGTACTATTAGTCAACTTATATCAAACACCTGGAATGGGATTAAGAACACAATTAGTAATCTCTTATCAGAAATTAGTAACGTTGTCAGTACAATTTGGAATAGTATCAGTTCAACTATTTCAGGTATTCTAAATGGAATCTCAAGTACAGTGTCCAATGTTTGGAATGGAGTAAAAAATACGATTTCAAATGCAATTAACACTGCCAAAAATGCAGTTTCAACTGCTATAACTGCTATCAAAAATCTCTTTAATTTCAGATTTCAGTGGCCACACATCCCTTTACCTCATTTTAGTGTGTCAGGATCTGCAAACCCTCTGGATTGGTTAAAGGGACAAATTCCTAGAATCGGAATTGAGTGGTATGCAAAAGGGGGAATTTTAACAAAACCAACTGCCTTCGGAACAATAGGGAATTCCCTAATGGTAGGAGGAGAAGCAGGAAACGAAGCGGTACTCCCTTTAAATGAATCTACTCTTGGGGCAATCGGAAGAGGTATTGCAAGAACGATGGATTTAAGAATGCCAGACATTAACATTTCGATTACTGGAAATATTATCCGAGAACAGGCAGATATTGAAAAAATAGCAAATGAAGTAGCAAGTCGAATTGCAGAAGAATTAGCACGTCAAAAACAATTGAGAGGAGCCACTATATGATTAAAAGAAACGAGTTAGTCATAGATGGAATTGGAACTTCTAGTTTTCCTTTTAAGGTGATTGTCCACGAATCGCCTTCTGTTATCCTAGCGGAGAGTAAGACGAGTTTATTAGAACATAAAGGAATGAGTGGGGCTCTTTCGCAAACAAATCGGCACCGAGATTTGATTGAAAAATCATATACGATTTACATTGTTAAGCCCTCAGAAGAACAACTCCATCAATTTATGGGTCTATTTATCAAGGAGCAGTTTTGGCTTGAGAGTGAACGGATGAAAACCACACGTCTTTGGTGTTACCGAGTAAAATGTACTGAGGTAAAACAAGAGAGAGATGGTGTGTATGCGACGAAAGCTACATTTATTTGTCATCCTACAAAGTTTTTTAAATCAATGGATAGACAAACTTTGACATCAAACGGTGTACTTAGAGTTCAAGGGACGTCTCTAGCGTTCCCCAAAATAACGATAATGGGGAATTCGGCAACTGAGACTCAGTTTACGATTGGAGATCAGGTTATTAAAATTGAAAAACTTACAGAACCTCTTGTGATGGTAAACGAACCAAATAGTCCAAGTTTTCTAACGGTTAGCAAAAAGTACATCAAATGGTCTGGTGATTTTATCACTATTGATCCAAGCGCTAAAAAAGAAGTAGGCGTTGTTCTTGGTAGAGGTATTACTTCTTTAAGCTTTGAAACAAATTGGGGGTGGGCCTAAATGTTATTTTTGTTGAACAAAGATGTTAGAACTGCAAAGTGGAATGGATTACCTCTTCATGAAACTAGCTCTGCTATTGTAAAAGAAACCCTGAACGGTGATTTCACCTTATCTATTCGCTATCCAATTACCGATTCTGGTATCTATAAACAAATAAAAGAGGATATGCTTATCAAGGCTCCTGTGCCTGTCTTAGGATTCCAGTTATTTCGTATTAAAAAGCCAATTGAAAACGATGATAGTTTGGATATAACCGCCTACCATATTTCAGATGATATTATGCAACGGTCTATCGAACCAATTAGTGTTCTTAATCTTACTTGTGGTATGGCCTTATCCCAAATGGTTCAAAATACTAAGACCAATCTTGGTGATTTTTCATTTACGAGTGATGTTACAGATCGCCGTACTTTCAATACAAATGAAGTAAAGACACTCTATGCTGTCTTAATGGATGGTGCCCATTCTATCATAGGAACTTGGGAAGGGGAGTTAATTCGTGACAATTTGGCTCTGACAATCAAGAAGAATAGAGGTGAAAATAGGGGTGTTGTCATAACAACACATAAGAATCTAAAGTCTTACAAGAGAACCAAATCAACTCAATCAATCATTACTCGTATTCATGCAAAATCAACATTTAAACCAGATGGTAAAGATAAAGACCAGACAATTAAAATTACTGTCGATAGTCCTCTAATCACTTTCTATCCATATATCAATGAAAAAGAGTACGAAAATAATACTCTTAAAAGCATTGAGGAGTTAAGGAAGTGGGCTGAGGCTAAGTTTAAGAATGAAGGAATTGATAAGTTATCGGATGCTATTACGATTGAAGCCTATGAACTCGATGGGCAGGTTGTACATTTAGGGGATACCGTAAATATTAAGAGTTTGAAACATGGGATCGATATTCCCAAAAAGGCAGTTGCTTATGAATTTGATGCACTGACACAAGAATATATCTCGATTACTTTTGATGATAAACCAATGGTAGGTGCTTCAACTTCAAATAGTGCAATTTCAACTGTCGCAAATGAAATTTTAGACTCTGGTTTCACATTACAAGAAGTCGCAATTGAAAAAGCTTTGAGAAATGCGAACACAGCATTTGATGCTGAATTCACTAAACAAAAAGAATCAATTCTAGATGATATTGAAAAAGTCAAAGCTAGTGCAGAAGTTTACGCAGATGGTATTCGTCAAGAGATTGAAGGAAAGATTGCTGATGTTGGTTCTAAAGTTCTATCTAATGAATCACTTAATGAAAATAGATACAACGATGTATTGGCTAAAGCAAATAGTAGTAGAGATTTAGCTAATCATGCCTTAGAGGTCAGTAAAGAAGTTAAAGAAACTACTAATACAGTACTAACAGATACCTTAAATTATAAAAAAGAAGCTATTGCTGAAGCAAACCGTTTAGTTGAACTCAGCAAGAATAGCTTATTGAATCAAATTACGACAGTAGAATCTTCAATTGATAAGCTTACGGGTGTTATTACTAACAAAGTTTCAAAGACAGACTTTGATGCTATCAAAAATACCGTAGAGCAACAACGAACGGAAATATCACAAGCCAAGGATAAAATAAATCTAAAAGCTGAAAAGACCTATGTAGAAAATATTAAACAAACAGCTAGTGAAGCACTCCAAAGAATATCAGAGAACGCATTAGCAATATCTAAAACTAAAGCTGATTTACAAGTTGCTGCAGATGCTATAAATACTAAAGTATCACAAACAGATTTTAATCAAACGACAAATCGACTTGCTAGTACTGAAACAACAATTAAAATTCAAGCAGGTGAAATAGCCAAACGATTGACCAGTAGTCAGGTAGAATCCGTGATAAATTTAAAAGGATTTCAAACTAAATCAGATGTTGATAAAAATATTTTAGATAGAGGTTATGTAACGAACTCTAGCGTGCAAAACTTAGTTAGAGAAACATCGAATAGTTTCACCCGGACGATTAGTGAAACTAAAGCTTTAATACCAACTAGTGTTTCTCATCGAAACTTAGCATCTGGTTCCAGTGATAGTTGGACTTCATACAAAGAAATAAACTCGAAACTCAATTGGATTCAAACATTAGGAAAAATTCCTTATGGTGATTCGACTGGCATTTATTCAGGGACAAAAATCAATCTATTTGTTTATATTTCTGTCGATAATGTTGTATTAGATTCAACTGTTACTCCTAGAATTATCTTACAAGGTCCAGGCTATAAAAAATCAGATAATAGTGCTGTATGGAGTGTTCATTCTAATCCCTTTCATACCTCTTGGTCTACTACATTAAAAACTGGTACAAACTACCATCTTATTAAGGTTTCTCGAATCGTAACAGATGAGATGTTCAATAACTTTAAAAACTTTGAATTACAATTTCGTATTGATGGAGCAAGTTCAGGTAAGTTTCATTGGAGAGCTTTAATGATTACTACTGGAGATATCTTTCCAAATTATTGGACTAAACCTATCGAAGATTTAACAACTGTAACGGCTTTTAACGAAGTAAAAGATACTCTAGGTAGTCATACAAGAACTATTAGTGAACAGGGCAAAACAATTAGTCAGGTTGTACAAACATCCGAAGGACTGATTACAAGAGTCAGTGATTTAATTGATAACCAAAACTTAGTATACGATCCAACCAATTTTAGTAAATATAAAGAACGTGAACCGAATTCGAATTTAGTTATGACTGGAACTAATGAATACAAGTTGCTAAGAATTGCACAAAGTGGCAGGACAACAAATGGTTGGCGTGGTTTCCAAATGCCTCTTCATAGTCAAAAATTTGTTGCTGGTGAGAAACTTTCTTATAGGGTCAATTTATGGATAGATGTACTACCTGATGGAAAAGTTGGTTTTGAAATCAAATCAGGTAACTCAATAGGAGGTTTCACCATCAGTCCGACTAGAACGGGCGCAGCTCAAATTTTTACAGGAACTTTTACGATAAATAAAACCGTGACAAAAACAGATGATTTTGGGCTTCATATTTGGCTAGAAAAGAACGGAACTGTGGCAGTTGGCCAAATTTCAATTGTTCGAGGTAGTCAGCCACCTAATAACTTTGTAGATAGTACATCCTTTCAACAAATTGCAACAGAAAGTCTTGTTCAGCAACATCAAGGTTCCTATTCGATTCAAAATTTAACTAATGCTGGATCTTTAATTTCAGGGATTAATTTAGGTGCAAATGGAATCAATCGAATTATTGGCAAGGCAACTCATATCACTGGGGATACTTTAATTGATAGAGCAGTCATTAAATCAGGAATGATTGATAAATTAAAGACATCAAACTTTGAATCTGGGTCTGTAACTACTATGGTATTAGCATCGAATTCAGTAACTGCAGATAAAATTGTCGTGGATCAAGCGTTTTTTAATAAGTTAGTTGCAAATGAAGCATATTTACGACAGCTGTTTGCAAAGAATGCTTTTATCAATAGTGTACAAAGTGTTAGGATTGATGCTAGTCAAATAAAGTCAGGCTTACTAAGTGGTGATAGAATTCAGGGTGGCACAATAACTGGAACCACAATTTCTGGTGGATTATTAATTGGAGAAACAAAAATTAAGTTAGGTGCTTATGGTTCATTTGACGCTATCAACGGTGGATTACAGATTAATGTTCCTCGTCAGTTTAATTCTAAAGATGGTTTAGGTGTACAATTTATAGGTTCTTATGGCCGAGGGGACAATGTTCCTTACGGCTTATTTATTTACAAAGATTCAGATTTTACTACTGGAAACACTGCAAGTGATAGTGATGATTTTCTATTGACGGTCGAAGGATACATTAAGGCAAAAGGAATTGGCTGGTTAAAGTACGGCAAAAGCAGCATTAATGGCTCAACTACAGGAACTATTAGTTATTGGAATTCTAATAATGTATCTCTAGACTTTGGTGGATCAGGAAATGATATTTACTACTCATATAACGGAAATGCTTATAGCTTATGGCAAATTGTTAACCAACATTTTTCTGATAAAAACTTAAAAGAGAATATAGACTTATCTAACTATAAAGCACTTGATTTTATCAAAAGATTTCAATTTAAAGAATATGACTGGAAGAAAATAGGGAATCGTATTCAAAAGGCTCATACCAAAATTGGACTCATCGCTCAAGATGTTCAACAAATTGACTCATCACTAGTGTATGAAAATGGTGGTTTGCTGAACCTCGATAATACAAGATTAACGAATATCGCTTTAAAAGGGATTCAAGAGTTAATAATTGATATTCGAAAATTAAATAAACGATTGGAGATGTTAGAAGATGAACACAGATTTAATCCATCAATTAGCAATGGAGTCGTTGACTAAGAAACTAGCACAAACCGAAGGCCAAGCATCACAAAATGAGGCTCTTTATTTGGTTGTTGCAAGCGAATTGCAGTTAATGAAAGATGTATTAGAATACGACTCAGACTTAAAAGACTTATTTGAGGAAGTAAAAACTAAAAGAGAGAAAGGAGAAAGTTAATGGCATTAGAAATTACTAAAACAACACGTTTGGTTGGAAATTTGAAAATTGGGGATGAAGTAGTTAAGCAGTATACTGTTGATGTTGATGAACATGGTGTTTCTACAGTATCTGAGTTTCTCTATCATTCAGAGCTCTATGCAGAGCATCGTCTCGAAATGAGAAAGCAAGAAAAATTGTTCCGAGATAAACGATATGAATTAGAAGATGCTGTTTTAGCTGAAATTGAGTCAAATAAAAAAGAACAATAGGGAGTATTAAAAATGGATATTGAATTGTTTAATTTTTTAAGAAAGCTCATCGAAACAGAAGATGGGCTTATTTTGTATGCGTTAGCGTTAATTGTCATCATGGAAATTGTAGACTTTGCGTCAGGCACATTTGCTGCAATTGTAAATCCTGATGTTGAGTATAAGAGTAGAATTGGAATCAATGGATTAATTCGAAAAGTCTTAGGGATTTTTATGTTACTGTTATTGATTCCGATGTCTGTTTTGTTGCCTGAAAAAACTGGATTTATGTTTCTGTATTCGATTTATATCGGATACCTAGTTTTTACTTTCCAATCACTAATTGAGAACTATCAAAAAGTAAAAGGGAATATTCTACTTTTTAAACCAATTTTAAAAGCTTTTGAACATCTAACTGAAGGAAAGTCTAACGATGATAAGGAGGATAATCATGGAAGTTGATAAAAGTAGATTACGAACAAATCTTCCTCAAATCGGTGAGCAACCCTATCGACAAGTTCATGCTCACTCTACAGGTAATCCTAACTCAACAGCACAAAATGAAGCGGATTACCATTTGCGTCGTCCAGTTGAGTCAGGATTTTTCTCCCATGTGGTAGGGAATGGTCGTATCATGCAAACTTGGTTAGTAGACCGAGGTGCTTATGATGTTGGTGGTGGATGGAATGTTGAAGGTTACGCTCAAGTTGAACTAATAGAAAGTCATGAATCTAAAGAAGAATTCATGAGAGATTATCGACTTTATGTCAAGCTATTACGTGAGTTAGCTGACGAGGCTGGAATCCCTAAAACTCTAGATTCTAGTAGTCTTGCTGGGATTAAAACTCATCAATTTTGTACTTACAACCAACCAAATAATGGAAGTGATCATGTAGATCCCTATCCATACCTTGCAAAATGGGGCATTAGTAGAGAACAGTTTAAGAAAGATATTGAATCTGGTCTAACTGAAGGAAACTGGAAACGAAACGAAGTTGGTTGGTGGTGGGAAGAAGCAGATGGCTCTTATCCAAAATCTCAATGGAAAAATATCAAAGGAGAATGGTTCTACTTTGATAATAGAGGCTACTGTTTCATCAATAAATGGTTCAATGATGGCAAGGATTGGTTTTATTTAGATAAGCGTGGTGCCATGGTTATTGGTTGGATGCATATCAATCATCGTTGGTACTATTTTAAGTCGGATGGTAGAATGGCTAAAGGTTGGGTAAAATATCGTGAAACTTGGTATTACTTAGATGAAAAAGATGGAGATATGAAATCTAAGCAATTTATTAAATCAGGAAATGGCTGGTATTATCTCAAGGCCGATGGTTCGCTATCAGTAAAACCAGAATTTACGATTGAACCTGATGGTTTGATTACTACTAATTAAGAGTTTGCAAATGCTACTATTAAAATAAATCTTTAAAAAAATAAACCACCGAAGTTGGTGGCTCATGTGGTATAATATCTATTGTAGAAAAGTGAAGACGGTGGCTCCTTATACCGAAAGAGAGGTGATGCCTATGGGTAATTCATCAAAATCTGACGGAAAGGAGGAGCGTGTTTGAGCTCATTTGAAGTCGTTCAAACCATCTTTGGCTTTGGTACTTTTACCATTGCTTTGATTGGTTTGTGCTATAAAATCTTCAAGGACGATGACAAAAAGAAATAACCCGTCCCCACTTTTGACCGAGTTGTTGGACGAGTTATAGTCTGATAATAGAGAGTCACCGTCTTTTTAACGGTTCTACATGGAGCTGAGTTGGCGCTCAGCTCTTTTTCTACGTTTATTATAACATATTGCGATTAAATTTCAAATAAAAAATCTAAGCCTGGTGAAATACATCAGGCTTTTTCTTTTTGATTTTTTTCTTAAAACCGGAAAAAACTATCTTGAAATTACCTATTAAGGTAAGAGGGATATATAGACATTTTATTAAAGAACAGGGTTGCTGATTACTTGACTAATATAGTGTTTAGAGGGATATATAGTGTGTAAAAACTTCTTGTAGGAGGAAAAATGAATATAAGAAAAATTGAAGCAAAGAATAACAAAAGAAAAAAGAGAATTTGTGCATATGTTCGAGTTTCTACAACCAACGGAAGTCAACTTGATTCGCTAGAGAATCAAAAAGTCTATTTTGAAAAGTTGTATGCTGAACGTGATGATGTTGAGTTTTTGGGTGTTTTTTGTGACAAAGGGATTTCGGGTTCAAAGTATGATAGACCTGATTTTCAAACTATGTTAGGTGCTTGTAGAAAAGGACAAATTGATGTTATCCATACTAAGTCAATATCAAGGTTTGCAAGAGATCTCATCAATGTTCTTGAAATAAGTCGAGAATTAAAAACTCTTGGTATTGATATCTTTTTTGAAGAGCAGAATATCCACACTTTATCAAATGAAGGTGAGGTTGTCTTGACTGTGTTAACAAGTTTGGCTGAGGAAGAGTTACAAAGCATGAGCGGAAACCAACGATGGAGTTTTCGTAGAAAGTTCCAGAAAGGAGAATTACTCATTAATGCTAAACGGTTTTTAGGGTATGATTTAAACGAAAAAGGTGAACTTGTTATAAACAAAGCAGAAGCGTAAATAGTAAGAACCATCTTTTATAGTTATTTGGAAGGAATGGGTACACATAGGATTGCTAAAAAACTTAATGAGGGCAAGGTTTCAACTGTAACAGGAAAGAAATGGTATGACAGTACAATTCGTAATATCTTAAAAAACGAAAAATACAAAGGCTCTTTACTACTTCAAAAATACTTTCATGACGGTGTAAACGGTCCAAAGAAATTAAATCAAGGGCAGGTTGAACAATACTATATTGAAGATAATCATGAAGGAATTGTATCTAAGGAAATATGGGAAAAGGTTCAGGTAAAAATGAAAAGCCGTTCTCGGATCCAAGGTACAAATAAAACCTATAAATTTTCTAGAATGTTAAAATGCCAATATTGTGGTTCAACATTAAAAAGACAGGTATCTTATAAGAAAAAGATTGTTTGGTGTTGTTCCAAATATATCAAAGAAGGAAAAAATTCCTGTAAAGGTATGAGAGTCCCTGAAAGGGATATTGAAGATTGGAAACTAAGTTCACCAGTAATTGTGTTAGAAAGGATTGAAGATGGAGAAAAATATTACAGTTATACCGGCCAAAAAGGTACATCAAACAGTCATATCTCAAATTCAGAAAAAAATCAGAGTAGCCGCTTATTGTCGAGTGTCTACAGACCAAGACGAGCAGCTATCAAGTTATGAGAATCAGGTCAATTATTACCGTGAATACATCTTAAAACATGAAGATTATGAGTTAGTAGACATCTATGCAGATGAAGGCATTTCAGCAACTAATACAAAAAAACGTGATGCTTTTAACCGACTAATACAAGATTGTAGAGATGGTAAGGTGGATAGAATTTTAGTTAAATCTATTAGTAGATTTGCCAGAAATACATTGGACTGCATCAAATATGTAAGAGAACTGAAAGAACTAGGCATCGGAGTAACGTTTGAAAAAGAGAATATTGATAGCCTAGATTCAAAAGGTGAAGTACTACTTACCATTTTATCCTCACTCGCACAGGATGAATCGAGATCTATTTCAGAAAATTCAACTTGGGGAATTCGTAAGAAATTTGAGCGTGGTGTAGTTCAGCTAAACACTACAAACTTTATGGGATATGACAAAGATGAAAAAGGAAATCTCATTATAAACCATGAACAAGCTAATGTCGTAAGGTATATATTTGATAGATTTCTAGAAGGATACAGTCCAGAATTTATTTCCAAAGAGTTAAGAGAACAGGAAATACCAGGTTGCACAGGTAAAGCAAAGTGGTGCCCAAGTGCTATATGGAAAATGCTTCAAAATGAAAAATACAAGGGTGATGCTTTGCTTCAGAAAACCTATACCGTTGATTTCCTGACGAAGAAAAGAATTGATAATGATGGACAAGTTAATCAATACTATATCGAGAACAATCATGAACCAATCTTAGATAGAGAGAAGTGGGAGATTGTTCAGTTAGAAATAGCAAGAAGAAAGAAATTTAGAGAACAACATAAGCTCCAATTTTATATCATGCAGAAAGAAAACAATCCCTTTACAACAAAAGTATTTTGCGCCGAATGTGGTTCAGCATTTGGTAGGAAGAATTGGACTACAAGTCGTGGTAAACGGAAGGTATGGCAGTGTAATAATCGATATAGGATTAAAGGCAAGATTGGATGTTTAAACAATCATATCGATGAAGAAATGCTTGAGAAAGCCGTAGTAATGGCTGTAGAACAACTAAGTAAGAATGTTGACTTGTTGCACGGAAAGTGGAACAAAGTTTTAGAAGAAAATCGTCCGCTAGAAAAGCACTATAGTTTGAAGTTGGCAGAAATGATAAACAAGCCCTTGTGGGAATTTGATTCTCATGAGATGTGTCAAGTATTGGATAATATTATAATTGCAGAGGATGGGCAGATAACTGTCAGATTCTTAGAGGGAACTGAGGTAGATTTATAGAGTAGACAAAAGGTTATGATGATAGTGGGCAACTATTGTGGTTATAGCCTTTTTTTGCATTTTTGTGATAGAATATATAATATTAGAGATACTTGGATTGGCGATGAGTTTGATAGACTTATAAGAAGATAATATCAAAGCAAATGAAGAAATTCAAAACATCTGTGATTTATTTGCGAATGATCCGAATGTAATAGTTTTTCCTATTCATGGATGTTCTACTGATGTATTTAGAACAATTTTGGATAGATTTCCTGTACTGAATATTATCCATTTAGCGGACCATACATATACGAAACCTAATGGGGAGATATTACTTTCTTTTGTAGATTCAAACATGACTTTTATAAAATTTAGTAATTGGATTTCTAACCATAGATTTTATTATTCATTTCGTAACTGTTATTCAACTTTAGAGTTCGCATTGTATTCACGTTTACAAAATTCAAACTTTTCTATTTTTCATAGAGGGAAAGTTTAATCGAGCATAGCATATGAGTTTTCGGAACATTTCTATAAAGTGATTTAAAGTAGTGGAGATTTTAATCAGGCCTGGCAACTAGCTGTTGCAAATTGTACTGAGGCTCCCTTGAATTACATCAATTGTTAGTATATTTAGTTATATAGGGAGGTAGATATTGATATGGCTAGTAGCACTGAGAGGATTGGCATACATCAATGTGGAGTTATTGCAGAAAGAAATAGTTGGATGTTTAGAGAGCAGCCAGTTAATGATATAGGTATAGATGCTCATATGGAATTTGTTGTAGATGGCAAACCAAGACAACACCTTGCATTACAAATCAAGTCAGGACCAAGTTGGTTTAGGGAGAAAAAAGATAACTGCATTATTTTTAGGAACATAAATGAGAGACAATATAATTATTGGACGATGAATTCTCTTCCGTGTATAATTGTTCTGTTTAATCCTGATGATGGTATGTGTATTTGGCAAGAGTTAACTCCTAAAACAATTAAAAAAACTAAAGAGGGAGGAGGCAAAGGATATTATGTGAAAGTTCCTATAAATCAAGTTTTTTTGGATAAACAATCAAATAACCACCTTCTTTCCTATACGAATTTACCGCAACATATTCAAAATTATAACTTTCTGCTATCTCAGAAAAAATTTATGGAAATTATACAAACTGGAGGTGAAGTTAAACTACATTCAACAGAGTGGGTTAATAAGTCTAGTGGTAAAGGTGATACTAAGTTAATTGTTAATGATGGTCAAGAAACTAAAGAGTATGCCTATCCTTATTGGTTTCCGTTTACACCGTATACCGATGTTTTTCCTCGATTATTTCCATGGGCATATTTTTCTGTTGATGAAGAATTTCTTGAAGAAAGTGATTATGAATTATGGAAACAACTTCATTGTTGGTATGATAGTGAGATAGATGAATGGATAGAAGTAGGAGATACATTTGAGCAATTTCGCAAAAAATTACCCCCTATACGATCTATTGATCATTCTGGTGAAGTTGCAGAATATATGTTGATTCTCAGTTTGAATGAATTGGGAAAATCGTTCTTAGAGGTAGAGCAATTTATATCTGAAACTAGACCATACACCAAAGCAAGACCAGAATCAAAAGATGAATAAAGGAGCATAATCATGAAAAAGCTTAAACTTAATAGTGGTATGAAATCAGAAAAAACTATAGATGGATATAGACTAAATCCTACGGAGAAGTATGTTATCAATTTGGAAGATGAAATGGAATTTGCAATATCTACAATGCAAGCAATTTATATGTTTGGTTTTCCACCAGCATTTAAAAATTGGCATGCTTGGCTATTTGAGAATGGTTTTAGTACAGAAACACCAAATCCAACAAATGAATTTGTAGCAAAGTTTTATGGAAGAGAACCTCTTTGGAAAACTCCATATTCAATGGGAATAGTTGTAAAAGCAGAGGAAGATGATGATTTCTACATTGTTATGGAATGTAGTAGTAAAAATACAGGTTTCAAACACACACAAATTATCCTTACTATGGATGGCTGTCTTTGAGTGGAATCCTTCCATAATATAATTTCAAACTCTGACTATTCTGTATCGTGTTATAGTATAGAAATTTCTCTCACCACATGTTGAGGCGGTAAGTTTGCTAGTCAAGGAGTAAAACGACGAAGATTAGCATTTACTTCCGCCCATGCGATAGCTGTCCGTGATTGACAAGTGCTAGCACGCAGACAGAACGGAGATAGCGAACCGCTGAGTGTGTCGCTCTGCTCGTAAAAGCTTAGAAACCTTTGAACGAAAGGGATAATGAAAGCCTTGATTGCAAGGCTTTTTGCTTTATGGTGGGTAAGTATCAGAGTGAGAAAATTTTTGGAATGAGTAGAAGTGATAGCTAGAAATTATCAGTTTCTATTTCCATTTACCCTGTGGGTACGTGTTTGTTTCCATTGACAAGGAGTTTGTGGGAATAGAAATGTACCCACCTTGTTTGAATCAAGTGAAGTGTAGTTGAAGGAAATCTGTTGAAAGCAATACTTCATTTTACCGAATAAGTAATAATTTAGGCAACTTCAAATCGATTAAAAAAAACTATTTTAAAGGTTAAGAGTAGACAAAAATTGTCCACTCTTTTTTGCAAACTCAATTTATCAATAAATGAAATGAGGGAATGTAAAATGAAATATTTTGAGGTTGAGTTAGAAAATCCTGATGAATTTTTAAAACTACAAACAGAAGATTTTGTGAAAGCTAATCGCTTGCTACTAAGGAAGATAATCCAGAGCGTTACAGTCTATGAAGAAAACTTCGTCATATCCTTTAAATCTGGCATCGAATTGGAAGTATGAGTCTCATTCCATAACTTTTATATTGAACATATCATCTTGTTGTGTTATACTATAAATTGATATAAACAAAGATGTAGGAGGAACCGAAACTATGACAGCCTCAATGCGTTTAAGATAAGCTGGCAATAAAAAAAGCAGAATCTATACCCGATGATAGGCTTTTTTGTTGTGCTTATTTATACGATATTGAGCATTCATTAGTTACGGTGAGGATATTGGTTATTTAACTATACCTTTATTTAACTATGTCTTTAATATGAATGTTTCCAAATTGTATGTATGCAGACCAAAAGCCACATTGTGGGGTTTGGCCTGCATTTTTTATTGCCTAGAATGCTATTCAAAATAGAAATTCAAGCAAAATAATATGCAGGAGATAATATAAATGGAAAAATACAACAATTGGAAACGAAAATTTTATGCAATATGGGCAGGGCAAGCAGTATCATTAATCACTAGTGCCATCCTGCAAATGGCGATTATTTTTTACCTTACAGAAAAAACAGGATCTGCGATGGTCTTGTCTATGGCTTCATTAGTAGGTTTTTTACCCTATGCGATTTTGGGACCTGCCATTGGTGTGCTAGTGGATCGTCATGATAGGAAGAAGATAATGATTGGTGCCGATTTAATTATCGCAGCAGCTGGTGCAGTGCTTGCTATTGTTGCATTCTGTATGGAGCTACCTGTCTGGATGATTATGATAGTATTGTTTATCCGTAGCATTGGAACAGCTTTTCATACCCCAGCACTCAATGCGGTTACACCACTTTTAGTACCAGAAGAACAGCTAACGAAATGCGCAGGCTATAGTCAGTCTTTGCAGTCTATAAGCTATATTGTTAGTCCGGCAGTTGCAGCACTCTTATACTCCGTTTGGGATTTAAATGCTATTATTGCCATCGACGTATTGGGTGCTGTGATTGCATCTATTACGGTAGCAATTGTACGTATACCTAAGCTGGGTAATCAAGTGCAAAGTTTAGAACCAAATTTCATAAGGGAGATGAAAGAAGGAGTTGTGGTTCTGAGACAAAACAAAGGATTGTTTGCCTTATTACTCTTAGGAACACTATATACTTTTGTTTATATGCCAATCAATGCACTATTTCCTTTAATAAGCATGGAACACTTTAATGGAACGCCTGTGCATATTTCTATTACGGAAATTTCCTTTGCATTTGGGATGCTAGCAGGAGGCTTATTATTAGGAAGATTAGGGGGCTTCGAAAAGCATGTATTACTAATAACAAGTTCATTTTTTATAATGGGGACCAGTTTAGCCGTTTCGGGAATACTTCCTCCAAATGGATTTGTAATATTCGTAGTTTGCTGTGCAATAATGGGGCTTTCGGTGCCATTTTATAGCGGTGTGCAAACAGCTCTTTTTCAGGAGAAAATTAAGCCTGAATATTTAGGACGTGTATTTTCTTTGATCGGAAGTATCATGTCACTTGCTATGCCAATTGGGTTAATTCTTTCTGGATTCTTTGCTGATAAAATCGGTGTAAATCATTGGTTTTTACTATCAGGTATTTTAATTATTGGCATTGCTATAGTTTGCCAAATGATAACTGAGGTTAGAAAATTAGATTTAAAATAAACAATATTGGAGGAATATTTATGTATCTTATTTTCATGTAACTCTTCCTGCTAAAATCGCAGGGTTTTCCCTGCATACAAGCAAATGAAAGCATGCGATTATAGACAGGAGGAAATGTTATGGAATTAATATTAAAAGCAAAAGACATTCGTGTGGAATTCAAAGGACGCGATGTTTTAGATATAAATGAATTAGAAGTATATGATTATGACCGTATTGGTTTAGTAGGAGCAAATGGTGCTGGAAAAAGCACTTTACTCAGGGTACTTTTAGGAGAATTAACTCCCCCAGGATGTAAAATGAATCGTCTGGGTGAACTTGCCTATATTCCCCAGTTGGACGAAGTAACTCTGCAGGAGGAAAAAGATTTTGCACTTGTAGGCAAGCTAGGTGTTGAGCAATTAAATATACAGACTATGAGCGGTGGTGAAGAAACAAGGCTTAAAATAGCACAGGCCTTATCGGCACAGGTTCATGGTATTTTAGCGGATGAACCTACGAGCCATTTAGACCGTGAAGGAATTGATTTTCTAATAGGACAGCTAAAATATTTTACAGGTGCACTGTTAGTTATTAGCCATGACCGCTATTTTCTTGATGAAATAGTAGATAAAATATGGGAACTGAAAGATGGCAAAATCACTGAGTATTGGGGAAACTATTCTGATTATCTTCGTCAGAAAGAGGAAGAACGTAAGAGCCAAGCTGCAGAATACGAACAATTTATTGCGGAACGTGCCCGATTGGAAAGGGCTGCGGAGGAAAAGCGAAAACAGGCTCGTAAAATAGAACAGAAGGCAAAAGGTTCTTCAAAGAAAAAAAGTACTGAAGACGGAGGGCGTTTAGCTCATCAAAAATCAATAGGAAGTAAGGAAAAAAAGATGTATAATGCTGCTAAAACCCTAGAGCACAGGATTGCGGCCTTAGGAAAAGTAGAAGCTCCGGAAGGCATTCGCAGAATTCGTTTCAGGCAAAGTAAAGCATTGGAGCTCCATAATCCATACCCTATAGTCGGTGCAGAAATTAATAAAGTATTTGGGGATAAGGCTCTGTTTGAAAATGCATCTTTTCAAATTCCGTTAGGAGCAAAAGTGGCGTTAACTGGTGGTAATGGAATCGGAAAAACAACTTTAATCCAAATGATCTTAAACCATGAAGAAGGAATTTCTATTTCGCCTAAGGCAAAAATAGGTTACTTTGCACAGAATGGTTACAAGTACAACAGTAATCAGAATGTTATGGAGTTTATGCAGAAGGATTGTGACTACAATATATCAGAAATTCGTTCAGTGCTAGCATCTATGGGGTTCAAACAGAACGATATTGGAAAAAGTTTATCTGTTTTAAGCGGTGGAGAAATTATAAAATTGTTGCTTGCTAAAATGCTCATGGGTAGATATAACATCCTAATAATGGATGAACCCAGTAACTTCCTTGACATACCAAGTTTAGAGGCTTTGGAAATACTAATGAAGGAGTACACCGGAACTATCGTGTTTATCACCCACGATAAACGATTACTCGAAAATGTAGCAGATGTAGTTTATGAAATTAGAGATAAGAAAATAAATCTGAAACATTAAATTTAAGGTAGTCGCTGGTCAGTATAGTCTGTTCTGGTTGGCGACTCCATTGTTAAAGAGTATAAAGACTTTAGATTTTATGAATATTAAAAATAGGAACAGTCAATTGAACTGCTCCTATTTTTCTGCTAAATATATTGTAGTTTTCTTATATGTATAATGATAGATTAGCGGATTCTCATCTACGGTACTTACTTCAAATATGAAGAAGTGATCGCGGTTATCTCTGGACTTTTCCTTATTGAGGACAAAGTAATTCTTACGTGAAGTCGCCATTGTTTTTAGGATATCATCAGTTAGGAAGGTCAATGGAATATTCATGTTAGAGTAGCGGTAGAAGTCACGTTCAAAATCTTGGTAGCTCTCGCTATAATAGTCCATTTGTAGGTGATTACGCTGAAACTCAAGCTGATTCATAGAGCACCTCCTCGACAAGTTCAATACTAATAATGTCTTTTAATTTCAAATTGATGTGACCTGTTGTAGTTTTTATCAAAATGAAATCTTTGGTCAGACTTGGTATTGTTCCAGTGTAGGAAACACGCTTGTTTTTTTCAATCACTTGAATGCGTGTGCGTAGCTGCCCGGCGTATACTTGACTGAGGAGTAATAATTTCTTCTCTAGTGATAAGTCAGACATGTACGTTACTTTGTTTGTATCATCAGAGAGTGCTGATGCATGTTCAGATAGGAAAAAGCCCATCCATTTTTGCATCTTTGTATCCTGGTACTCTCTTGCTGATTGAAATGGTAAATATGAACGGTCAATCATATCAAATCCTTTCTATGCAGAGGCAAGGGTATTTTTATCAAATTGAATCGTAAAACCTTGAATTCCCCCACCTGTGTAACATTCTTTAAAGCGATTGATTACCTCAGTATAGATTATCACAGATGAGCTTGTTGGCTTAATGCTAAATGTAAATTCCAATGGTAATCGGTTTTCAGATTTAGCATGTACTAGTCGTATCGATATTTCAGTTGTTTTGAGTTTTCTCTGACGAAGTTTTGAAGTTGCTGTTTCAACGATTCCATGTAAAAATCTTTCAAGCATTTCAATATCATTACATCCTTTGCTACGGATTTCTGAAAATTGTACTGTATTTTTTTCTTGTTTCATTTTAATCCCTCCAATCCACCCGCGGAATGACCACCGATAAGTTTACTGCGTTCAATATTTCTGGAACCTTCAGTTAGGACGGTTCCTTTTTGTATGGCTAAAAAACCAAACTGTTCTCTGACAACATCAATAGCTGTCTGAAGTCTATTATCTTTTTCAATTTGTTCTACATCATCAAAGAGTGATAGTAGAGTATAGCTTTCATCTACGAAGCCACTATAAGATACACCAATTTGTCTCACTGCACCAGAGGTGTATTTTTTCGGAATAATACAAGTACATGACTCACCATTGTTTTGGGGAGATTTGCGGGTTCAATTTTATTCTGAGCATTTATAGATTTTTTCATCTCAGTCCTAGAATAGCCAATATGAATAGAAACGACAGTAGTCAATACTAGGGCTACTGTTCCGTTCCACAGTATCATTTAAAAATCATTTTCACACCCTTTCGTCTATTAGTATAGAAGAAAGCTCTCAGCACACGTGGAGTGTGTAGTGTTGCTACAACGAAAAAAAGGGTGAAAATCCTTGATTTTAAGCTATTTTACAAGCATTTTGTCTTTGTAGATAAAGGCAATTTTGACGTCAGAAAAGTCCTAAAAAGGCACATAGATGTATATGTATTTGTAGATGTCGTTTGCGCATCGGAAAAATGAATACAACAATAAATATTTAACTAAAGAGAGAACAATTGTATATTGTTCTCCTTTTTTTATTTTCAGGAGGAAAAATGACAAAAGAATTACAATCATCACGCTATATTGTCATTTCATTTTTAGTACGTGAAATGGGAATTGACATTGTTGAAGCCATCTCTCTGATGGCTGAATTAGAAAAAAGTGGTTTGGTTCACTTGGAATCAAGTGGAGATTTAACACTCAAAGAACTTGGAGGCGCGCTATGAAAAGAATTACCGCAAATCAATACCAAACTTCAGAACGGTATTATAAATTACCTAAAATTCTTTTTGAGGATGAGAAATATATGGATATGAAACTAGAAGTAAAGGTAGCTTATTCTATTTTAAAGGATCGTTTAGAATTATCTCTCAGTCGTGGTTGGATAGATGAAGAAGGAGCGGTTTATTTAGTATTTTCTAATTCTAACCTGATGAAGCTATTAGGTTGTTCGAAGTCAAAATTACTGTCCATCAAAAAAATTCTTAAAGAATATGACTTGATTGATGAAATCCAACAGTCTTCAAGTGAGAAAGGGAGACTAGCTAATAAGATTTATTTAGGAGAGTTGTCTTCTACCCCAGTAGCTAGTTCGAACAGGCCTAGTGTTAAAAAAAGACTAGGGCAGGATGAAAATGAAACGGCCCCCGTCTCTTATTCAGCCCCTAGTGAGACTGAAGTTAGTGAGACTAAATATAGTGAGACTGAATCTTTATTTATTGAGGATGAGGAAGAAAGGAATTCTCAACCTATTTTGAGAAGAAAAGTCGAAAAGGTCACAAAATATGATCGAGATTATATTTGGGGATTGGTACAAGATCAATTTAGACGAGAGGGTTTTTCTGAAACAGCCAGTGATATAGCTATGACTGATTTTGAGAGAATCTATCAGTATGCTCTTGACAATGTTCGCTTTGTTAGACGAGCGGAAGTTTTGGCTGAATTTGTGTTTAACGGCTTGTATTCTGTTTGGAATAACCGTGTTAGAAAAGGAGGTGGTTAAATGTCGCCAATCGAGTGGATATTAGTTATGCTCATTGTCATTTCAAGTGGTGTGACTATTTGGACATTGATAGTCGATCAGAAAGGGGTGATAAAGAAATGAAATTTATTGATTTATTTTCAGGTATTGGTGGTTTTCGACTTGGAATGGAAAGTGTTGGACACGAGTGTATTGGATTTTGTGAGATTGATAAATTTGCTAGAGAATCTTATAAGTCCATTTTTCAAACGGAAGGAGAAATAGAATTTCATGACATACGAGATGTTTCAGATGACGAATTTAAAAAACTTAGAGGGAAAGTCGATGTCATCTGTGGGGGATTCCCTTGTCAAGCATTTTCAATCGCAGGAAGACGATTGGGATTTGAAGATACTAGAGGCACTCTGTTCTTTGAAATTGCTCGGGCGGCCAAACAAATCCAACCACGTTTTCTTTTTCTTGAAAATGTTAAAGGCCTACTCAATCACGATAAGGGACGGACGTTCACCACAATCCTTACCACGCTTGATGAATTGGGGTTTGATGTTGAGTGGCAGGTGCTTAACAGTAAGGATTTTGGCGTTCCCCAAAACAGAGAGAGGGTGTTTATTATCGGACATTCTAGAAAGAGAGGTACCAGACTCTTATTTCCTTTCAGACGAGAAGGTCAAGCAACTAACTCTGAGACTTTAAAAACAATAGGGAATTTAAATCCATCAAAAAGTGGCATGAGCGGTAAAGTCTATTATTCAGAAGGTCTTGCACCAACCTTAGTTCGTGGAAAAGGAGAAGGATTTAAAGTTGCGATTCCTTGTATGACACCAGACAGATTAGAAAAAAGACAAAATGGTAGACGTTTTAAGGATAATCAAGAGCCAATGTTTACTTTAAATACTCAGGATCGCCATGGTATTGTCGTTGTTGGAGATTTACCAACTAGCTTTAAGGAAACTGGTCGCGTCTATGGAAGTGAGGGCTTATCTCCAACACTGACTACAATGCAAGGTGGAGATAAAATCCCCAAAATACTGATTCCAGAACCAATCCAATTTCTAAAAGTCCGTGAGGCAACTAAAAAAGGATATGCTCAAGCAGAGATTGGGGATTCAATCAATTTAGAAAGACCAAGTTCTCAGTATCGTCGTGGTAGAGTTGGAAAAGGTATAGCGAATACGTTAACAACTAGTGGGCAAATGGGAGTAGTAGTGGCTAGCTATGAAGGAGAAGATAAACAAGTTTACCAAGTAGCTGGTGTCTTAATTGATGGGCAATTTTACCGTTTGAGGATACGACGAATCACTCCTAAAGAGTGTTTTAGACTGCAGGGCTTTCCTGATTGGGCTTTTGAAGCTGCTAGAAAAGTCTCTAGTAATAGTCAGCTCTATAAACAAGCTGGTAATAGTGTAACCGTTCCTGTGATTGCTGCAATCGCAAAGAAATTAAAAGAAATAGAGGAAAAAGATGAAAGCATTAAATAAAGAATCAATACTAGATTGTGATGAATTAGAAACAGAATTACATGACGCAGAAATCAAACAGCTGGATGAACAAATATTTTTGATGCCCAATTATCCATGTGAGTTTGAGGTGACATTTTTAGATGATTACCATAAAAAATACAACTACCCCCTATTTTACGAATCCTATCTTCAAAACATTATGGAATTCCTTGAAAGTCAGGATATAAAGAACGGAGCTGATGCCTTTGTAGATGATCATCATAATCTTGTTTTTGTTTTATATGGACAAGGCTATCGAGCCGAGGGAAAAGAGGGAATACTTACAACCCAAGTAACTGTCAAAGCTTATGATGAAGACAAGAAACCGATTAACTTCGCAAATTTATTGGATTCCTTAATCGTCTCAGAATATCAAATGGAACCGAATCTTTGGGAGGTCTCCCATGATTGATCTCTATCTAAGTAAAAATAGCCAAAGAAATCAACTTCTTTTAGACTTCTTCCAAAACTATGGCATCGAGGTATCTTGTCATTCAGTTTCTGAAATGACAAAGGACAAATTAATTGAGATGATGAGCTATTCTTCAGATTGTTTTGAATTTTTATCTCCCAATTTATTACGATTTAAGAACCGAGACAATCTAAAATTAACGGATTTCGTTGAGATGATTTTAAAAAATCCTGAACTAACCATCAGACTTCCTCTTGCGGTTTCAAATAAGCGAGTTTATCCAAATCTGAATTTGGAAGAAGCTAG
Organism: Streptococcus sp. UMB0029; assembly: GCF_002871495.1. Lineage (GTDB taxonomy): Bacteria > Bacillota > Bacilli > Lactobacillales > Streptococcaceae > Streptococcus. The sequence continues at coordinate 63,943 of NZ_PNGD01000006.1, read as the reverse complement.
AGCTTTATTGCCAAGAGATACGAAACAATTGATTTACATGGCACAAACACATTATTTATCTAACTAAAGGAGAAGCAATATGGCTGAACGATTTTGGGAGAACTTGTCCATTATTTTGGCTGAAAGAAATATCAGCTGGATTGAGTTAACCAGAAAAATGTTTGCGGGAGAGTTTCACTATCCAAGTGAATTGAATCGTTTGTATCAAAAGATTCGTCACTACAAGATGGAACAACGAATGCCTTAAAGTCCATGGGTAGAAAGGATTGTGCAGGTATTAGATTTAGATTATGAAGATTTATTTCGGAGGTAACTATGAAAAGAATAATTCCAGTTTATATATTCCAACAAGTAAATGTCCTATTGGTATCTCTATACTTACTGAAATTTCTTTGTATCGGTGAGTTAACTATACTACAGATTCTCTATGGAGCGTCACTCAGTTCTTTTTTATGGATGTATGGCCAACGAAAACATGTGGCCAAGGTCAATATGAAAATTAGTATAAAGTGGATTGGTATTGGATTCGTTAGTCTACTGATTATAAGTCTATGTTTTAGTCTGATTCATGTTCAAGGAAGCACGAATCAAGCAAACTTAATTGGCCTTCAACATCAAGTTCCTTGGTTTTCATTTTTATTGTTCTTAATCAATGCGAGTATGGTTGAAGAATTTCTGTATCGTGAAATTTTATGGAACTTGGTCAGAAAATTAGATATTCGAGTTGCTTTAACAAGTGTTTTATTTGCCTTAGTTCATCATCCAGGGACCATTCTAGCTTGGTGTTTATATGTTTCACTTGGGATGTTTTTAGGGCTTGTACGCTACAAATCGGACTTATGGGGCAGTATGGGGCTACATTTGGTGTGGAACCTACTAGTTTATAGTTTGCTGCTTTTTTAAAATAGGTAACCTGATTTTTAGGTAACTTCTAAAACTAACTTCCAGTTTCCCATAACCCAGCTTATAGTATGAGTAAAACGCGTGAAACCAGTGGAAATTCGTCTTAGACTAACTTCAACTGCTTTTCTTTTTCTTGATATATATGGGTTCAAAAGCGAAAAGACTCAGAAAAAAGTACACGACAAATAGCCCTAAAATAGAGTCGTCTTAGAGTAAATTCCAGTTGCTAGCGTTTAGTGTGAGACTTTTCGGATCCAAAAAACTATTGTATAACAAATAAAAATATGATATAATTAAAGCGTTTACAAAAGTTATCGGTATGATTGGAATACCTTCTATATCTCTAGTATGAATTGCCAGAGATATAACTATATTAATCCCCTGTTATGGTATCGTTATGACAGCTATTCTGAATATAAAATTGGTTCTGGTTGGAATTACGATTGTTATGAGGTACTAAACTACTCCAGCGGAGGCTATTAATCCAAAAAGGAGGGCTAGATATGTTGCAGCTTACTCATGTGACCTTAAAAACGCGACAAGTCATCTTACAAGATGTTAATTTTACATTTGAAAAGGGTAGGATTTATGGTATTCTTGCTATAAATGGCTCTGGAAAGACGACACTGTTTCGTGCCATTAGCAATTTAATTCCTATAAGTAGCGGAAATATCGCAGTCCCTCCTTCTTTGTTTTATTATGAGAGTATTGAATGGCTGGATGGAAACTTAAGTGGGATGGACTATCTTCGCCTGATTAAGAACATCTGGAAGTCAGGGCTGAACTTGGGGGATGAAATTGATTATTGGGAAATGACTGACTATATTAGTCTTCCCATTCGCAAGTATTCCTTAGGCATGAAGCAACGCTTAGTGATTGCCATGTATTTCCTCAGTCAGGCGAAATGCTGGCTTATGGATGAGATTACAAATGGCTTAGATGAGTATTATCGACAGAAGTTTTTTGATAGGCTGGCACAAATCGATAGACAAGAACAGCTGGTTCTTTTAAGTTCCCACTATAAGGAAGAGTTGCTTGATGTCTGCGATAGAGTAGTAACCATTCATCAGGGGCAAATAGAAGAGGTTTAGTTTATGAAAGATGTTAGTCTATTTTTATTGAAAAAAGTTTTCAAAAGTCGCTTAAACTGGATTATCTTAGCTTTATTTGTATCTGGACTCGGTGTTACCTTTTATTTAAATAGTCGGACTGCAAACTCATACAGCTTGGAGAGCGAGTTGGAAACCAGTCTTGTAAAAAATGAGAGAATCATCAATGAATATGAAGAGAAACTCTCCCAAATATCTGATACCAACTCGGAGGAATACCAGATTGCTAAAAATAATTTAGACGGGCAAAAAAATCTTTCGACTCAACAGACAGAAATTCTGACTTTATTAAAAGAAGGGCGATGGAAAGAAGCCTACTATTTGCAGTGGCAAGATGAAGAGAAGGAATATGAAATGATATCAAATAACCCGACTATTAGCTCTGACTTTAAAATGGCGGTTGACCGCCAACGAAAGATTTACCAAGCCCTGTATCCCTTGAACATAAAAGCACATACTTTGGAGTTTCCGACCCACGGGATTGATCAGATTATCTGGATTTTAGAGGCTATCATCCCAAGTTTGTTTGTGATTGCTATTATTTTTATGCTAACACAACTGTTCGCAGAAAGATATCAAAATCATCTGGACACAGCTCAGTTATATCCTTTTTCAAAAGTGGCATTTGCCGTGTCCTCCCTTGGAGTTGGAGTGGGCTATGTAACTGTGCTGTTTATCGGAATCAGCGGATTTTCTTTTCTAGTGGGAAGTCTGATAAGTGGTTTTGGACAGTTAGATTATCCCTACCCGATTTATAGCTTAGTGAATCAAGAGGTAACTATTGGGAAAATACAAGATGTGTTATTTCCTAGCTTGTTACTAACTTTCTTAGCTTTTATCGTCATTGTGGAAGTCGTCTACTTGATTGCTTACTTTTTCAAGCAAAAAATGCCTGTACTCTTTCTTTCACTTATAGGGATTGTTGGCTTATTGTTTGGTATTCAAACAATTCAGCCTCTCCAAAAGATTGCACATCTGATTCCCTTTACTTACTTGCGTTCAGTGGAGATTTTGTCTGGAAGATTACCTAAGCAAATTGATAATGTCAATCTGAATTGGAGTATGGGAATGGTCTTACTTCCTTGCCTGATTATCCTTTTGTTGGTGGGGATTCTATTTATTGAAAGATGGGGAAGTTCACGTAAAAAGGAAGTTTTTAATAGGTTTTAGCATTCCCATAGGGAAGGTGTGGAAAAACTAATACAGAGAGGGAATCAACTTGATTCTCTCTTTTTTAGGAGAAAATTCAAATGACTTATACTTTGGAATGGCTAAAGACTTTTGATGGAGAGATTGATATTCTTAATATTAAGATGGATTGCTTGGCCAATACTATTGAGAAAAATGTTTCTCAGTACAAATATATTTATCAGACAGATATGGAGAACTGTCCTGAAATCATTCTATCAGTCCAAAACTCCTCCATTCCTCATCTATTAGGATTATCTAGAAAATATCAGATTACTTCTTCTTTATAATATCTGGTCTGTCTTACGTATGGATTATTTTTGAAATAAAAAATCTAAATGAATTGATTTTAAAGAAATAAAATGCTAACAGATATATAAGATGTTAGCATTTTGTTTCTAAGAAAGGAGAATGATATGGTTGATCAAAGAGAGAAACTGATGAACTATTTCAATCAGTATGGTTTTTTAACTTTTAAACAAGTAATAGATGAAAATTTACACTACAAAACCTTATTAAAAATGGTTACAGAAGGAAAAATCGATGCTGAAGAAAAAGGGTTATATCGTTTACCTGATATTTATTTAGATGAATGGTTTGTCCTTCAGTATCGCTTTCCAAAGGGAATCTTTTCTTTGGAGACAGCACTTTGGTTACATGGTTTATCTTTGACCATCCCTTTTAACATGACGATGAGTTTTCCTTATGGTACGAATACCAAAAACATTAAGGAAGCAGATATATGTCCTATTATCTTACGATCTCACTATAGTGAAGGAATTGTTGAAATAGAGCGTCTTCCTGGTCAATTTATTAAAGTTTATGAAATTGAACGAGTTTTGGTTGAATGTCTAAGACCAGTTCATCAGGTGGATCTTCAAATTATTGCACCAGCCTTTAAGAAATATTTTCAACAAAATCAAATTCACTTACATAAATTATTTTATTATGCCCAGCTATTTAAGGTAACTGATAAGTTACAATCTTATACGGAGGTGCTATCTTAATGTTTTAAAATGCGAATAATTTTAATGTTGAAAATAAAGTCAAATATTAATTTCATGAATTTAATAGTGTAGAATATTTTATGAATAAAAGTAAGGCTGGACAAAAACTCAATTTGAGGAGAAAACAAAGCAAATTTTTCGACAATAAAACGCATAATATCAAGGATTTCAACACCTGATACTATGCGTTTTCTAATTTTAAAGACTTTTTGCCCAGTCTCACCTTGTTAAGTAAATATAACTCAGTCTTGTTTCATGAGGTGTAGTTCACAGAGAGCTGGTTATGATTTATGACTCCAAAATGTTTTTGCCTTCTTTAACACGCCAACGATAATCCGATAAAATAATATCTTCGAGGGAGTAGCTAGCTTGCCAGTCAAGATATTGTTTAGCTTTTGATGCATCTGCTAGGACGCTGGCTGGGTCACCAGCACGGCGAGCAACAATTTCGTGTGGGATTTTTTGATCCAGTAATTCTTCAGCAGTTTTAAATATTTCTTTGACGGTATAGCCTTTTTCAGTTCCTAAGTTAAAGATTTGAGAAGAACTGTCTTCTTGAAATAGGTAGTTCATTCCTTTAACATGAGCCTGTGCAAGATCTAAGACATGAATGTAATCTCGAATACATGAACCGTCACGTGTATCGTAGTCATCTCCAAATATTTTTAGGCTATCATTTTGTCCCAATGCGGTTTTGTTGATATTGGGAATGATATGAGTTGGATTTTTCACACGTAGACCGTTTGAAGCATCCATTTCAGCCCCAGCTACATTAAAGTAACGGAAAATGACATATTTCCAATCGTAGCGATTGGCCATCCAGTAAATCATTCGTTCGCCCATCAATTTTGTCTCTGCATAAGGATTGACAGGGTCGAGCAGGGTATCTTCAGTAGCTGGTTTGTCAATACAGTTGTTACCATAGAGGGAAGCAGTCGAAGAGAACATGATTTTTTGAATACCAACTTCAGATAAGACTTTGAGAACTTGGTTCATACCAGCAACATTGGCAGTGAAGTATTTACTTGGGTTTTCAATACTTTCGCTCACAACAATCTCACCCGCACAATGGAGAACAGCATCAATCTGATTTTCTTCTAAGTAAGCTTTTAGGGCACTAGAATCATAAACATCGAGTTGTTTAAAGCTAGCACGACTATCTACAGCTGAACGATTTCCTGTAGAGAGATTATCTAGGACATGCACCTGGTAGCCAACATTTAAAAGAGCTTTAACGGTATGGGAGCCAATGTAGCCAGCTCCACCTGTAACAAGAATTGTTTTTGTCATGACTTTTTCTTTTTTTCTAATTTTTTACTAGTTGGAAAATTCTTTTTGATTTAAAAATATTGTATAAGCTAAAGTTAATTTCGCCTTTACAGAAATCATGATTTTTATATCCGTTTACCAATATTCATATTTAATTTTTCCTTGTATTAAAAATATCACTAATTAATATTTTTGTCAATATTTTTATTGAAAATAATTGAAAATAGTGAAAAAACATGAAAAAAGCAAACCCAGTGTGTCTATATTTCAGTTTTTGTACTGAAAACATTAATTTAATTGTGGTTTGAAAAATTGTTCAAGATTTTTTCAATCATATTTTCTATGAAGAGGTAAATAGTAAACTGCATTCCAACAACTCCAAAATGTGATAAAAATTTCAACTACTCTTATCTATAATAAAGCTACCTGTTCTTTGAAAATTGAATCCACTCCGTCTTGATTAGCGTGCCTGTGTAAGTAGGGACTGAGAGTATTTCCCTGTGAAGGGCAACTGGCACAAGACGTGTGTGAGAATTTTCTAACAGACACGGAGTTTATCGTTACCAGACTTAAACGATGCGACAAACTAGATAAAGGAGTTAATCATGAAGGTAGTAAACTTGTATGATTTGAAACAAATGGGAAATAAAGGTGGTTGTACCATCCAATTGATTCATCACTTTCCTTTTGGTATGGGCTTAGGACATCTCAAAAAAGACTACATTGAATTTAAACGTGTTGGTATCTTTGATGGGAAAGCAGTAGAAGTTACTCTTCGAGAACCTTATTCGAGAGATCTACTGCAGGTTGTTAAGTCGATTAAGCAACGTCAGAAATTGATAGCTTATCGTTATAAAGAAGGAAAGCTGCTATTTGTGAAGAAGGAGGCATCAGATGTCCTCTGAACAACAGGAACGAATGGCAGTTCAATATGCAGAGCGTAGTCTTTTATTTACTGTAAGAAGTCTCTTAAAGATTCTAGAATGGTCTAGACGTCAGGCTTTATCACAGGATTCTGCCTATAAGATAGGGGTACAGAAATTAGAAGAATTGCTACAATCTCCTTATTCGATTGATACGATTAATCTGAAAAAAGATTTTTTAGACAAACCAATTGATATAGAGAAATTTAAAGCTTTTTTAGAAAAAGAAGAGATTCCTTTAGCCATCGCTTGGCAAGGGGATTCTCTGCATTTCTACACGAAAGACCGTTCGATTCTGGACAATCATTTAGACCATCTTTTAGAAAAAATGGTTAATGATCCAGAGAAATTAGCTGATTTTACCATGGATAAGTCATTAGACGATGCAATTGATGAGGCTAAATCCCAAATTACCTTTAGACAAGAAGGAGCCGTCAAACAGAAAGAGATGGTGAGATGATGTACAGTGGAAAGAAATTCTTACTATTCTCACTGTTAGGTATCTTACTAGGCTATCTTTTTCATCGTTTGACGCTTTTGTATGATTCCTATACTGGAAATACACTAGATAAATGGACTCATCTTCTGATGGAAGGTCAAGATGAAGTTCTTCAGTCGCCATGGAATATTTCTTTTACTGGAAAATCAAGTGCTTTTTTTCTACTAGGTTTTGTGATGATGTTGCTGGTTTATCTCTATCTAGAGACTGGTAAAAAACAATACCGAGAAGGGGTAGAATACGGGAGCGCCCGTTTTGGAACTCTAAAAGAAAAGAAGCTCTTTTACGGTAAGGAATTTTCTCATGATACGATCTTAGCTCAAGATGTTCGTTTGACATTATTAGATAAAAAACCACCCCAATATGATAGAAATAAGAATATTGCGGTGATCGGAGGTTCAGGAAGTGGGAAGACATTTCGCTTTGTGAAACCCAATCTGATTCAGATGAATAGTTCTAATATTGTAGTGGATCCTAAAGATCACTTGGCCGAAAAAACAGGTAAACTCTTTTTAGAACATGGCTACCAAGTAAAGGTGCTAGATTTAGTCAATATGAAGAACTCAGATGGCTTCAATCCTTTTCGCTATATAGAGACAGAAAATGATTTGAATCGCATGCTGACGGTTTATTTCAATAACACTAAAGGCTCTGGCTCCCGTAGTGATCCATTTTGGGATGAAGCTTCTATGACTTTGGTACGAGCTTTAGCCTCTTACTTGGTCGATTTCTATAATCCACCCAAAACAAGAGAACAGCTCATTGAAGAGAGTCGTTTGAGTCAAACAGAATACCAAAACTTGTTGAAACGTCAAAAAAAAGAAGTGGAAGAGCGAAAAAAACGAGGGCGTTATCCAAGTTTTGCTGAAATCTCAAAACTCATTAAACACTTATCCAAGGGTGAAAACCAAGAAAAAAGTGTCTTAGAAATTCTATTCGAAAATTATGCTAAAAAGTATGGGACTGAAAATTTCACCATGCGAAATTGGGCAGATTTCCAAAATTATAAGGATAAGACTCTGGATTCTGTCATAGCTGTAACCACTGCTAAATTTGCCCTCTTCAATATTCAAAGTGTCATGGATTTGACCAAAAGAGATACCCTTGATATGAAGACATGGGGCAAGGAAAAATCAATGGTTTACTTAGTTATCCCAGATAACGATAGTACCTTTCGCTTTCTTTCAGCCCTCTTTTTCTCAACCGTATTTCAAACCCTAACAAGACAAGCAGATATTGATTTTAAGGGACAATTGCCTCTTCATGTGAGAGTTTACTTAGATGAGTTCGCAAATATCGGAGAAATTCCAGATTTTGCTGAACAAACCTCAACAGTCCGTTCTCGAAACATGAGTCTCGTTCCTATTCTACAAAATATTGCCCAACTTCAAGGACTCTATAAAGAAAAAGAAGCTTGGAAAACCATTTTGGGGAACTGTGATAGCTTAGTCTACTTAGGTGGTAATGATGAAGATACCTTTAAATTTATGAGTGGGTTACTCGGTAAACAAACCATTGATGTTCGAAATACTAGTCGTTCCTTTGGCCAGACAGGTTCAGGATCCCTTTCTCATCAAAAGATTGCTCGTGATTTAATGACACCTGATGAAGTCGGAAATATGAAACGGCATGAATGCTTGGTTAGAATTGCCAATATGCCTGTCTTTAAAAGCAAAAAGTACAATTCCATTAAGCATCCAAACTGGAAATACCTAGCCAATCAAGAAACCGATGAACGGTGGTGGAACTATCAAATCAATCCTTTGAATCAAAGTCAAGAAAATCATCTTGAAAGCCTTAGAATTCGTGATTTAACCTTTGAATCTAGTTTAAAATAAAAATAGAAAAGAGGAAATAGATGATTACGCATTTTAAAGGTTTTGTTTATGGAGTGGACGCAAGTGCTATGTTTGCACAAGCTATGTCTTTGTTACAGAAGGGATTGATTGCGGTTGGTGCCTTTCTAGTTGTTGTAGGGATTGTCAACCTAGCAACCAATATTAAGGATGGTGGACCAGGTGTTCGGAATGCCATTCTTGAAATTGTTGGTGGAGTTATGGTCGGGGCTGCTGGAGCCTTTGTAACTCAGATTTCAATTTAGGAGGATAAACAATGACATGAATCTTAGTTTAGTCTCACCCTTTGTTTACCTTGCATCTGAAAAAATATCAGCTGAAAATTTATTTGAAGGATTTAATGTGGATTTACAATCTACGGTAGATCTGATTAAATCTCTATCTAGCTACAATCCAACCGTTTGGACTTACATGTCTAGTATTACTAAAAGTGTCATGCAACCTCTTGGAGTTGCGATTTTATCAGTTGTTCTCATCTTAGAATTTTCGAAGATGGCAAAGAAAATTGCTAACTCTGGTGGAGCGATGACCTTTGAAGCATTAGCGCCGATGTTGATTAGTTATATTATGGTTGCAGTTGTAATTACCAACACTACCGTCATTGTAGAAGCCATCATTGGGATTGCGAGTCATGCCATTGAACAAGTGGCCTCGATTGTGGCTCACGGTGGGGCAAAGTATGATACACTCTCTGGATTAAAAGGGTCAGGATTTATTGGCCGGATGATTGTGGGCTTTTTCGCCCTCCTCATTTGGCTAGTTCGGATAGTAAGTGCAGCCATGGTCAATCTTTTGGTATCTATTCGATTTATTCAACTTTACCTTATGATTCCATTTGCCCCTCTTACGATTCCAACATTTTTAAGTGATGAGTGGAAGTCTATTGGTATTGGCTATTTAAAAAATATTATGGTCTATGCGGTACAAGGGGTTCTTATTTTTCTGATTGTTTCTCTTGTTCCTTTGTTTGAATCCGCTGGAAAAATAGCTGTTTCAAATGGTGCAGGAGTCTTGCAATCTCTTGCGATTATGTTTGGTAGTTTAATACAAGCTATCTTACTGATTATTGCCCTCGTTGGTTCTCAACGTACGGCTCGCTCAATCTTAGGTATGTAATTAGATAAAGGCTAGGAAGTGATTGCTTCTTAGCCTTTTTAGAAAGGAAAGTCATGAATACACGTGTCTTTAAAGACATCTCAAAATACCAACATAGGGCTTGGTTAGGCTTTACTACAAGGCAAATCATCTTTGTTTTACCAGCCTTTATTGTCACAATTATTGTTTTGGGCTTGAATCTCTTTTTCTGGCAATTTGGAGATTGGTTTGTTTACGGTTTTGTGTTTGCCTTTACCATCCCCCTCATGCTTTTTGGAGTCTATAAACCCAATGATTTATATTTTGAACATTATTTGAAATACCGTCTTCATTTTGAATTAACGGTTCCCCTACGCACAATTACAGGAAAGAAAGGACCTGAACATGAAAAGAAAATCAAATACATTAAAGAAACAAAAAACTTCAATGACTAATCAGAAAGAAATAGTTAAAGGAAAAAAAGAGGAAGTGTTACCATCAACGGCTAATACTCTTTCCTATCAAGCCCTGTATCAAAATGGTCTGATGCAGGTAAAAGAAGATTATTTCTCACAAAGCTATTTACTTGGTGATGTCAATTACCAGACCGTTGGTTTAGAAGATAAGGGCGCAATCATTGAGAAGTATTCTGATTTGATTAACTCCCTAGATGACCAAACCAACTTCCAATTGACTATCTTTAATAAAAGATTGAATTTAGAAAAGTTTAGACAGAGTGTTCTGTATGAGGAGAAAGAAGATGGGTATGATACCTATCGTAAAGAATTGAATCGGATGATGAATCAGAATTTAGACAGTGGTGAAAATAATTTCTCAGCTGTGAAACTGATTAGCTTTGGTAGAAAGGATTCTAATCCCAAACAAGCTTATCGTTCCTTGTCTCAAATTGGAGAATATTTCAAGAGTGGTTTCTCAGAAATTGATGCTCGATTTGAATCCTTGGCTGGAGAAGACCGTGTCAACTTGTTGGCGGATATGCTTAGAGGAGAACACCATCTTCCTTTTTCTTACCGTGATTTAACGAGATCTGGTCAGACAACTCGTCACTTCATAGCACCTAATCTCTTGGATTTTAAAAACAAGAATTACCTACAAATCAATGACCGCTTGTTGCAGATTGTCTATGTCAGAGACTACGGCATGGAATTAGGTGATCAGTTTATCCGAGACCTCATGCAAGGAGATTTGGAATTGATAGTGAGCCTTCATGCTCAAAGTTCGACCAAGGCAGATGCCATGAAGAAACTACGAACAAAGAAGACCTTAATGGAATCCCAAAAGATTGGGGAACAACAAAAACTAGCTCGTACAGGTATCTATTTGGAAAAAGTAGGTCATGTATTAGAAAGCAATATCGATGAAGCTGAAGAACTCTTAAAAACCATGACAGAGACAGGAGATAAACTATTTCAAACGGTCTTCTTGATTGGTGTTTTTGGTCAGGATGAAGAAGAACTCAAACAAGCCCTAGACACGATCCAACAAGTGGCCGGCTCAAATGACCTAATGATTGATAAACTTCCATATATGCAAGAAGCAGCCTTTAATAGTTTGCTGCCATTTGGTTGTGATTTTTTAGAGGGAGTATCACGGAGTTTATTAACATCTAATGTAGCAGTGAACTCACCTTGGACTTCAGTAGACATACAAGACCGTAGTGGGAAATATTACGGTATCAATCAAATCTCAAGCAATATTATTACCATTGATCGCAGCCTATTAAATACACCATCTGGTCTGATTTTAGGAACATCTGGAGCTGGGAAAGGGATGGCAACCAAGCATGAAATTATCACGACCAAAATCAAGGAATCTGGTGAAAATACAGAAATTATCATCGTGGATCCAGAAGCAGAATACAGTGTCATTGGACGAGCTTTTGGGGGAGAAATGATTGATATTGCGCCTGATTCCCAAACCTATCTCAATGTCCTTGACTTGTCTGAGGAAAATATGGATGAGGATCCTGTTAAGGTAAAATCAGAATTTCTTTTATCCTTTATCGGCAAGTTATTGGATAGAAAAATGGATGGGAGAGAAAAATCGATTATCGACCGAGTCACCAGACTCACCTATCAGTCATTTAAAGAGCCTTCTTTGGAAGAATGGGTCTTTGTCTTGAGCCAACAACCAGAAGAAGAAGCGCAGAATTTGGCACTTGATATGGAACTGTATGTCGAAGGTTCTCTTGATATTTTTTCTCATAAGACCAATATTCAGACAGGATCTAACTTCTTAATCTATAACGTTAAAAAGTTAGGAGATGAGCTGAAACAAATCGCTCTTATGGTTGTTTTTGATCAGATATGGAATCGTGTCGTTCGGAACCAAAAATTAGGGAAGAAGACCTGGATTTATTTTGATGAAATGCAGCTTCTTTTATTAGATAAATATGCCAGTGATTTCTTCTTTAAATTGTGGAGTCGTGTCAGAAAATATGGAGCTAGTCCGACTGGGATAACTCAAAATGTTGAAACCTTATTGTTAGATCCAAATGGTAGACGGATTATTGCAAATAGTGAATTTATGATTCTCCTCAAGCAAGCAAAAAATGATAGAGAAGAATTGGTTCAACTCTTAGGCTTGTCAAAAGAACTCGAAAAATACCTTGTCAATCCAGAAAAAGGGGCAGGACTGATAAAAGCTGGTTCCGTTGTCGTTCCCTTTAAAAATAAGATTCCTCAAGGTACTCAATTGTTTGATATCATGAGTACGGATCCTGATAAAATGGCTTCTAGCTAAGGGGAAGGTAAATGAAGGATAAAAGAGAAATTATACGTGCCCGAAAGGCATTTAGAAGAAGTCTAAAAGATGAGAAGAAATTCTTGAAAAAAGGAAAGAAGGAGGTGAAGAAACAGAAAAAAGATTCCGCTGTACTGGATGAAAAAGCATGGAAAAAAGAGATAAAAGAAAAGCTAGAGGAGATGAGAGAAGCTTCAAAGGCTAGAGTAAAACAAGCAAATGAAGACTACAATCATATTCTTCAAAATAGTCCCCCATCTCTTTTGAATCGCAAAGAATTAAGAGACAGACGGTTGCCTCATGCTAGGAAACGATTGAAAATAGCCAAGAAACAATTTAAGGAAGCAAAGGTAGAAGCAAAATCAGAAAGAAAAGAGAGTCGTAAAGAAAGAAAAACCAATCAAAAATTTCTTTATGGTCAGGAATCGAAAGCAAAATCCAATTTTTTCTTTCATGGGAAGAGTTTAGAAGAATTAAAAGCTAAGAAGGAAGTAAAGGCTGCTAAAGAGAATCTAAAATCTACTAAACAAGCCTATAAGTCCAAAAAAGTCAGTAGGAAAGCCAAAACTTTTCTCTATGTCCTTGGACGTGAAAGTGGAGAGTTAGCTTCAGAAAATGAGGATTTAGAAGGTTATCGTACACTTCAAGAGACCATTAGAAAAGGGAAACGCTACAGTCGGCTTTCTTATAATCTTGGGAAAGCTAGTGTCAAAACAGGACAAGCAACAGGTCGTTTTACCAAGAAAAGACTAACCAACACAAAAGAGCGATACCATCATTTTAAGGATGGAAAAGGATGGAAACTAGCGAAAGATAACCCAAGTTCCTTTAAAAATCGGTTTCGAAAATTAAAGAAACAAGGTCTTACAAGTGTCCGAAATATCTATCAAAAACTAAAAGCAGCCTTTTCCTTCTTTACATTTGCGGCTGGAAATCCTGCAACATGGATAGTTGGAGGAATAGTCTTTCTTCTTTTACTTATGATGAGCTTCTTTTTAGGATTTTCATCTGCTAGTTTGATTCAACAAGATGAATTTGAATTAACAAAAGCTTATACCCACCTAACTTGGGAAGACGCAGAACACACTCGTACAAATGACAAAGGAATTACCTATTACACAAAAGTTGATGATGTGATGGGGTATATGAACTTTAAATTCCATGACTATGAGTTACACAAACCAGTTCACTTATTTAGTTCCGAAACTTACAAGGATTATCTGTCTACTTTGTGGCATGATTTAAACGATGGGGAAGATTTGAAATCCATGCAAGACCTCTATGAAACTCCTAAGTATAATCTCTCGAAAGACGATCAAGAGGAAATAAAGGAACTAAAAGAAGAGGGTATGTATGCTTCCATGCAGGAATTGGACAATCCATTTGAGGGGAAAAGCAACGAAGATAGTCTAACCATGACTTATCGTTATGGATACTATGATTTAGACGGAAAACCTACCCTTCAGGAGTACATTCTATTAGAAGCCAAGGCTCACCAAACGATTGTCGCACCAATGGATGGAGTTGTATCTCTAGATGGC